>JANYCO010000045.1 GCA_025360235.1 Cytophagales bacterium | reverse complement strand
AATTACTATGTAACGTATCGTTGCAATGCCACATGCAGCTTTTGTGATATCTGGGAAAAGCCTTCACCTTATGTTACACTTGAAAATGCGGAAGAAAATTTTAAAGCACTGAAAAAACTTGGCGTAAAAGTTATTGACTTCACCGGTGGCGAACCCTTATTACACCAGCAACTGGACCAACTACTTACCCTCGCTAAGAAATACAACTTTATCACAACTGTTACCACCAATACTCTTTTATATCCCAAACATGCTGATAAATTAAAAAGTAAAATAGACATGCTCCACTTCTCGCTCGACTCGCCTGTGCGTGAAGAGCACGATGCTTCAAGAGGTGTGAACTGTTTTGATAGTTTGATTGAATCTATAAAACTAGCCAAAAGCCTTGGTGAAAGACCTGATATCTTATTCACTGTTTTCGAACACAACATCGATAAGATTCAACAGGTGTACGATGAAATTTCCCAACCCAATAATCTTGTATTAATTCTTAATCCGGTATTTGAATACGCCGAAGTAGAAACAGGAAAAAAACTTTCTGAATCAAGTCTCAAAAAATTACTCTCTTGGGCAAAAAAGAAAAATGTGTATTTGAATGAAGCCTTTATTGAATTAAGAAAAGACGGAGGTAATCATATTGAAAAATCCATTTGTCTGGCAGCCAGCACTACCATTGTCATTTCACCTGAGAATAAATTGGTATTGCCTTGCTATCATCTAGGATTAGAAGAAATTCCTTTGGAAGGAAAACTTTTTGAATTGTATAATTCCGAACCAATTCAAAAACTTATAGCAATGGAAGGCAAATACAAACAATGTGAAGGCTGCACCGTGAATTGCTATATGCAGCCCAGCTTTGCGGTGAAAATTAATAAATATTTTTGGAAGGCATTGCCGAGTACGCTGAAGTACAATTGGGTGAAGGGAACGTGGAAAAATTTATATTAATTAAGAATCAGAAATTAAGAATTATATTTTTTAATTCTCAATTTCTAATTCTTAATTGAATCTACTGCTGTACCGTATTAATCTCAATATCAATCCCCTGCTTATTTACAAAACGGAACTCCGTAAGTGCAAAAGAAGAATCTTTTTCAATTTTCACCCAAGCCTTAAATTTAAAATACCACTTCATACGAATAGAAGGGAAGCCAGCGGTAAAGTGCGTATACAAGAACGGATGGACAACTAAGGTAAGTTGTTTCTCGTTTTGTTTATTGATAATAAAATCAAGATTATTTTCGATCATGTCTGGAATACCAATACTGGCACTGATGGTACCACTTCCGTTACATGTCGGACAAACTTCTACAGTTTTAATATTCACCTCTGGACGCACACGTTCACGTGTGATCTGCATAAGACCGAATTTAGAAAGAGGAAGGATAACATGTTTGGCTTTGTCCTGAGCCATTTCATCCCGCATACGTTCATATATGTGCTTGCGGTTTTCGATATGTTTCATATCGATGAAATCGACCACGATAATTCCACCCATATCACGCAGACGAAGTTGACGTGCCATTTCTTTGGCAGCTTCAATGTTTACAGACATTGCAGTGTCTTCCTGATTTGATTCTGCGTTGGATTTATTTCCGCTGTTAATGTCGATCACATGCAACGCTTCTGTATGCTCGATGATCAGATAACCACCGCCGGGTAAGCTCACCGATTTCCCGAAAAGGGTTTTGATCTGCTTTTCAATACCTGCTGCTTCAAACAGTTTTATTTTATTATTATGAAGCTTAAGAATTTTTTCTTTATCAGGCGCAATGGCTCTAAGATAATTTCTTGTTTCGTCAAAAGCCTCCTGAGTATCAACCGTTATGCTGTCAAAACTTTCGTTGAGCATGTCGCGTAAGATAGAAGCGGCGCGGTCAAGCTCTCCGATTACTACATCACAAGGACGAGCTTTCTTCAGTTTCTCCATTCCATCATCCCATTTCTTCACAAGATTTTTCAAATCTCTGTCAAGTTCGGCTACTTCCTTTCCTTCTGCTACCGTACGAACGATTACACCAAAACCTTCCGGTTTTATAGAGTTCATCAAACGGATAAGACGGTTGCGTTCTTCTTTCGAAGCAATTTTTTTGGAAACACTTACAGCTTTAGAGAAGGGGACCAAAACGATATAACGACCTGCGATAGAAAGCTCGCAAGACAAACGGGGCCCTTTACTTGAGATGGGTTCTTTTACAATCTGTACTAAAATATGCTGACCTTTGGTAAGCACTTGTACGATTTTGCCGTTTTTATCAATATCCGATTCCATCTTAAAGCCATTTAGCCTTAAAGAAGCACCCTTAGGATTTGACTGTACGTTTTTTGAAAATTTATTGAGAGAGCGGATCTGAGGGCCAAGGTCCAGGTAGTGGAGAAAAGCGTCTTTTTCATAGCCAACATCTATAAACGCGGCATTGAGGCCTGGCACCACTTTTTTTACCATGCCCAAGTATATATCTCCAACGGTAAAGGAGCCTCCTTTATCGTCAAGATGACACTCTACCAGCCTCTTGTCTTTCAACAGGGCTATACGGTCACCTTTTGGAGTAGAATTGATGTATAATTCAGTACTCACCTTAGAATTTTTAAAATGTGAAAGGGTTATTGGTCATACCACTTGGGAGTGCTTATGCCAATAACCGCTTATACTATAGACTTATAAAGAGAAATGAACTATTTCTTTTTATGTCTGTTTTTTCTAAGGCGTTTTTTTCTTTTGTGGGTAGCAATCTTATGACGCTTTCTTTTTTTTCCGCAAGGCATAATTGTAATTGTTTTTAATTATTTAAAATATTTTTACTGTTTTTGCAAAGTCTCTAAATGAATCAGACTAGTGCAGGTCTTTCATGTAGCTGTCTACGGTAGCCCTGAACTCAGGATCGTTATCCAACTCACGTGCTTTTTTAAAAGCCTCTAATGCTTTTGTTTTATCTCCTAAATTTGCCCACGCCACTCCTAAATAGAACTGCCCGGTAGAATGTTTAGGATTTACATTCAAGAGGTCTTCAAATCTTTTTACAGCCTTATCATACTGACCAGATTGTATGGAAAGAATCCCAAGGTTGTAGAGCGCACTTTCGTTTTTAGGGTCTGTTTGCAATACTTCCCGCAGAATTTTTATACCCTGCATCGGATTCTCACTACTCACATAGGTCAAGGCCAATTTTGATTTTACTTCGAGATTGCCTGGTTCGTTACTAAGGATTCTGTTGTAATATCCCCTGGCTTTTTCGTTATACACTGGTTTGTCTGCGTCGGAAGCAAAATCTGCTGCTTCCATGTAAACATCTGCTGTTTTGGCCCAGTTTAATGTTGTTGGTTTCATTTCTGAAACAATCTCTGAATACTTTGCTGCGCTGTCATAACGATGAATTTTGCGGTAAGCTTTTATCAAAGAGTCTGCAAAATTAGTCTTTTTTTCTTTATTTGAAACAGTAAGAAATGATTTTCTTAAGCGATCTATATTATTCAGCTCACTTTCAGGCACTTCTACATTGTGAATTGCCTTCATTTCTGACTTCTTCTCATTTCCGGGAGGTGTTTTAGGCTTTTCCTCTGCCAATTGCTTCTCACTTTTAACAATGATCTTGGGCAGGCTAAAAAGCAAAATCACAGATACAATACCTGTGATAATAATAACTATCTGTGATTTTGACATTTCTTAAGTTCTTCCCTCTTTTCCGCTAATAATAACGACTTCGCTGTGACTAGTCTACTTCTTCTTCTTCGCCTTTGTAGTTAAGATTAGCTACTTTCACTTTTTCGCTTGTCTTGATTTGTTCTACAAATACTTTAGCTGGTTTAAAACTCGGGATAAAATGCTCTTCAATGATGATGGCTGTATTTTTAGAGATATTTCTAGCTACTTTTTTTGCTCTCTTCTTATTTACAAAACTACCAAAGCCTCTCACGTACACATTACTACCCTCAGCCATAGAATTTTTCACCACGTCAAAAAACGCCTCTACAGTTGTCGAAACATCCGCCTTGTCAATTCCTGTTTTTTCTGCAATTGTTGCAATTACTTCTGCTTTTGTCATTGTTCTATTTATTATTTTTAACTTAGTGATAATTAATAATCCTTCTGCAAATGTAAATTTAAGTTATTTAAAATAAAAGATTTTCGTAAAATATTAATCCAGAGTATATTGCAAACTTAATGTAAATCTTACAAGCCCAAAAGTGAAAAAGAACGAATTTAGTAATATACTGATTAACTGGTACAATAGGCATAAAAGACCCCTCCCTTGGCGGGAAAGTCACGATTCATATAGGATTTGGTTGTCCGAAATTCTACTTCAACAGACCCGTGTGGCCCAAGGTTTACCCTATTATTATCGTTTTTTAGAAGCGTTTCCAGATATAAAAGCACTTGCCAATGCTTCTGAAAAAGAAGTTTTAAGACTTTGGCAAGGCTTAGGCTATTATTCCAGAGCCAGAAATCTACATGGAACCGCCAAAACAGTTGTTTCCTATCATAAAGCACAATTACCAGATTCCTATCAGGAACTTCTGAAATTAAAAGGTATTGGAAAATATACTGCTGCAGCCATAGCCTCTTTTGCACATAATGAAAAAGTAGCCGTTGTAGACGGAAATGTATACAGAGTGCTTTCCAGGGTTTTTGGGTTAAAAGAAGATATTTCCTCTCCAAACGGGCAAAAAACATTTCAACTGCTAGCCGATAAGCTTCTTCCAGACAAAGATTCCTCCACCCACAACCAAGCAATCATGGAGTTTGGAGCACTTCAGTGTACTCCTAAAAATCCTGCCTGTGAAGAATGTCCTATGGCTTTTATGTGTTATGCTTACGCAAAAAATGAGCAAACGCAGCTTCCGGTTAAGTTAAAAAAGACTTCTAAAACAAACCGGTATTTCCATTATCTGGTCTTAAAAACAGGCAATAAATACCTCCTTAAAGAACGAAAAGGAAAGGACATCTGGCAGGGTTTATATGAATTCCCTATGGTAGAGGAAAACAGTCTGATGGAGATCGGAAAACTCCTTAAAAAGCAATTTCTGAAACAGGCCGTAAATGCACAAATAAGTACTGAATCAAGGACCTATAAACACGTGCTTTCACATCAAAACCTACACGTAAAGTTCTGGGTATTGGAATCAAAAGAAATTGCTGAAACCCTTATTAAGAATCATAACTTTCGCTTTTTTACTATAAAAGCTATCCACGATTTACCTAAACCTGTGTTGATAAATAAGTTTTTGGAGGAATCCATTTTTTGATGTATCTTTATAATTCAGTAATAACAAATAAATATTTTTTAATTTAAACTTTTAAAATTATGGCAGGAGTAAACAAAGTAATTCTCTTAGGCAATCTGGGCAAAGACCCTGAAGTGCGTGTGTTTGAAGGTGGCACAAAAAAAGCATCCTTTACATTAGCTACTGGTGAAACATTTTTAGACAAAAACGGTCAACGCCAGGATAGGACCGAATGGCACAATGTAGTTTTTTGGGGAAACATTGTGGATGTTATCGAAAAATATCTGAAAAAAGGAAGTCAGCTTTATCTGGAAGGCCGCATCACTACGCGTTCTTACGATGATAAAGAAGGGCAGAAAAGATACATCACTGAAATTGTAGGATCTAATATGACTTTGTTGGGAGGTAAACCTTCCGGCAGTGGAGGTGAAAATTCTGAACCTTCCTATCAGTCTACCAATTCAAAACAGGAGGTAGCTGAATCTGTAAACTCTAACTGAATCGCGTGATAACCAAAAATA
>JANYCO010000340.1 GCA_025360235.1 Cytophagales bacterium | reverse complement strand
TCACCATAATCAACAGTGCGATAATCTACATTTTCCATAATAAAATCTATGGCACCATATGTCGGATATCTTAGCAACCCAACAGTATTGCAGCCATTATCCAAAAGCAGGTATCCAGGAATCGTTGCAGTATAATGTTTAGAATCAGAAGTAATCCCTTCTATATAATAATTTCCAGTACCGGAAGTTGATATTTTATACTTATTGTTCAGCATATTATTATCCCCATCACCACTTGTTATTTTCCTTTTAAGTTTTGCTCTCCATTGAATATCCTTATTTATGGAGTGCAAACTGAGAACGGCATATTCACTCCCACTTATGCCTGATATCTGCATATTAAAGATACCGCTCCCGAGATTGGTAACAATCATTTTACCCTTCAAAATATTTGAATCAAAACTGAATGACCCAATTGTAAAAGTTAACTTTGCTCCGGTAGTATTAAAATTTGTTCCTTCGAGATCAAAAATTATTCTTCCATTTCTTACAATACCATCATAACTTGAACAAGTAGTACCATTAAAATCAACCGTATATCTTTTTACATTTACTCCGGTAATCATTGTATCAATACTGGTATAACATCCTAATGGAGCTCCTAAAGTAGAAACACGGGCGTCGTTATTATTCTTCATAATATTTTCAGCCACTTTCAAAACATCATCAAAAGCTGCTTCAATAATAGCATTGTCCAACATCATATTGACATGTTCAGTACTAAATGGACTATTTTTGGATTTCTTACAACCTGAAAAGAATTGCAGTGTAAAAAGAACTATTAATAGTATTGATATTTTAGTGAAATTCATTTCCTTGTTTTATAAAAGTTCTTTATGGAATATAAGTAAGGGTAACAGCCACCTTCTTATCCTTCACCTCCAGCCTTTCCATAGCTTTCAGTGATATCTTAATGATAACTTTATTATCAGTAGAATCTGTTAATTTCCCAATTACTCTGACAAATATTTTTTGTCCGTTACTATCATTTGTTACCTGAATGATTGTTCCTGTGGGGGCAGTTTTATGAAGGGCCTGAAATTTTGGAGCTTCTGATTTACTTTCCAATAATTCAGCCATCCCATTTTCTGTAATTTTTTTAAAATCTCCTTTAGGCTGATTTGAAGAAGGTGTTACTGGCTCTGTTTTGTCTTCATCTTTTCCTTTATCTTTAACAACTACATTATTAACTGGTGTTTTATCTGATGGAATTACTATTTCCATTCCTGCTTTTAATCCTTCCTCCAACTCAGGATTGGCTTTTTTAATATTGTCTACAGAAACATTATATTTTTTTGCTATTCCAAACAAAGTTTCCTTTGGTTCTACTTTATGAATCTTACCCGTTTTAATTGTCTTTGGTTCACTTGTAGTTCCCGGTAAATTCTGAACAACCCCTTTGTATGGAATACGAATGATCTGGCCTATTTTAAGCCCATCTCCTAGTTCTGTATTGGCTGCTTTTATGTCATCTACTTTTGCAGCATATTTTTTAGAAATAGAATATAAGGTTTCTTTAGCATCCACCTGATGAAGCACAAATACTTTACCGTCTTTTTTTTCTACACCAATGGAGTCATTTATTGCAGCTAGTATTGAGGAAGTAGATAATACATTTAGGAAAACAACTAACAATATCAATTTTGAATTTTGAATTATTAGTTTTGAATTATTCCTCAAATATATTTTCATATTACTTTCGTTAAACAAACTACCCTTTATTAACTTAAAATTCATAACTCAAAATTCAAAATTATTTTTTACCCGTAAGTTCAGTAAACACATTCTCCAAACTTCTTTCCTCTTGTTTCATACCCAACAAGGTCCAGCCTTTTTCAGACGCCAACTTAAACAGATCTGCTCTAATGTCTTTTCCAATGCTACAAATTACTTCATAGTTTCCTTTTCCCAAATGATTGACCTCCAAAACTGTTTCCAACTGCTTGATCGTTGTTGCATCAATCTCTGTGCTGAATTCTAATGTAAGTACCTGACGGGTTTGAGTGGTATTTTTAAGTTCTGAAACTTTATTATTGGCTACTAATTTTCCCTTATCTATAATAACTACTCTGTCGCAAAGCGCTTGTACTTCTTGCATAATATGAGTGGAGAATATTACGGTCTTTTCTTTTCCAAGATTTTTAATAACTGTTCTTATTTCAATGATCTGATTTGGATCAAGACCGGTAGTAGGTTCGTCTAATATTAAAACCTGAGGATCATGAATCATTGCCTGTGCAAGCCCCACACGTTGACGATACCCTTTGGAAAGCGCGCCTATTTTCTTTTTTTGTTCTAAAGTAAGTCCTACCGTTTCAATCATCTCCTTCACACGGGCATCAAGCTTCGCACCTTTCATACCATGTACAGAACCTGAAAATTCAAGATATTCCTTCACGTACATATCCAAATACAATGGATTATGTTCCGGGAGATATCCAACATTTCTTTTAACATCTATAGGAGATTCGACTACATCATAACCGGCAACTTTTACAGAACCGGAAGTTGGGGGAATATAACAGGTAGCGATTTTCATTGTCGTGGACTTTCCAGCTCCGTTTGGACCTAAGAAACCCATTATTTCTCCCTTATTAGCTACAAAGGAAATACTGTCCACAGCGTGTTGCGTTCCATAGACTTTAACAAGATTTTCAACTAATACTGACAATTTACCAACCTTTTATCTTACAAAGATAAAAAAAATGACCAATAATCAGAGGCTAATTTTAGCTTTATTTTCCACGTTGCTTTGTGTAGCAATTTCAATACATTGAATGACCAACGCAGCCTGTTCCGGACTGACTGCCAGCGGTTCTCCAAGTCTGATCGCTTTTGAAACATTTCGGTAAAAATCTCTATAATCGGAATAGATTGGAACCACTTTCTTAACTATTCCGTCAGAACTAATTTCACCCCATGATTCTTCCGATTCTTTGGCCCATTCGATGCCTTTAGGCATTAAACCTGCTCTCAACATAGCCTCCTGAGGGTCTGTTCCAAATTTTGTATAAACCGCTTTTGAACCTGTTACTCTAAAAATAGGTCCTGGATCCTTTACCAACATTCCTGACCTAAGTATTGCTTTATGGTTTTTATAGTGAAAATTTATCTCAAAATAATCTATTGCTTTTGCACCTGGACGCTCAATTTTTAATTCAGCAGAAATAGCCAATGGCTTTCCGAAAAGTACCAAAACCTGGTCAATTAAATGAGACCCGAGATCATATAGAATACCAGAACCGGGGCCTTTTACTTCCTTCCACATAGTAGGTCTCAACTCAGGACGAAAACGATCAAAGCAGGCAAGATATTCCGTTACATTTCCTAATTCATTTTTTGTTAATAATGTCTGCAGCGTTTTAAAGTCACAATGAAAACGACGGTTGTGGTATACCGTAAGTATTTTTTTCTTTTCTTTTGCTAATTGAATTAATGCATTTGACTCCACCGAAGTAACAGTAAATGGCTTGTCCAATACCACATGTTTCCCCGCTTCCAGTGCACTTTTCGCCAATTCAAAGTGTGTACTGTTTGGTGTAGTAATAACGATTAATTCTATTTCATTAATGGATAAAAGTTCTTCAGGAGTTCTAACAATATTCGCATTTGGATACCGTTCTTTTGACTTTTCTTTTGACCGTTCCAAAACAGCTGTCAATTCAAATTCTTCCAATGCATGAATAAAAGGAGCATGAAAAAATTCTCCTCCAGTTCCAAAACCTATGAGCCCTGTTTTAATTATTTTTGTTGACATCTTTCAAGTAGTTTACCATGAGTTTTGCAGCCCTGTCTGAAGCCCCTTTTTCACCCATGATCCGCTTCATTTCTTTATAATCATTTTTTACTTTCTGATTATAATTTTTATCCAATAATTTTCTTAACTCTCCTGAAACAATTTCAGTAGTAAATTCATACTGCAACAACTCTTTCACAATTTCTTTTCCTGCAATCAGGTTTGGCAATGAGAAAAATTTAATCTTCACTAAAGGTTTTCCAATAAAATAAGTGATTGGATTCGTTTTATAACAAACCACCTGAGGCACTTCAAACAAAGCTGTTTCCAATGTAGCAGTGCCAGACGTCACTACAGCAGCTTCCGAATAAGAAAGGACGTCATAGGCCTGATCATAAACAACGGAAACGGTCGAAGATCTATATGGTTCATAATATTCTTTCGGAAGATTAGATACTGCTGCAATCACAAAATGGTATTCCGGATATTCTTTTGTAAAACTCATCATTGTCTCGAGCATCACCGTTACTTCTTGTTTACGGCTGCCTGCAAGAATAGCTATAATAGGTTTGTCAGGGAGATTATTGTCTTTACGAAAATTTGAGTTTACTACATGTGCTCCTACAGCATCCTGCACAGGATTTCCAATATAGTCTACTCTTGTATAATCATATTTTTTATAAAACTCCTTTTCAAAAGGCATGATCACAAACATTCGATCTACTGTTGCTTTTATTTTTAATGCACGTTTCTGATTCCAGGCCCAGATTTTTGGAGAAATATAATAATAGACGCTGATGTTATTTTCTTTAGCCCATTTGGCCATACGCATATTAAAACCACCGAAGTCAACAAGAATAAGAACATCAGGCTTAAACAATAAAATATCGGCTTGTACCTCACGAAAAATTCTGGAGATGGTACGAAGATTTACAAATACTTCCCAAAGGCCCATAAAGGCGATCTCTGAATAGTTTCTAAAAAGTTCTACTCCTGCTTCCTTGGAATATTCTCCACCTGTCCCCCTATAGATTGCAGAAGGATCTTCTTTCTTTAAAGCCTTTGCAAGATTGGAAGCATGAAGGTCTCCGGAGCGTTCACCGCTGATGATGTAATAATTCAATGGTTAATTGTTAATGAATAAATGTTGATGGATAACTTAATTTTAAAAGAACTGCATTATTTTGAAACACCTCCTTTATCTATTGCCGTTGGCTTCAGTCAACGGGTGCTGAAGTTTTCCTGCTTACTTTCCGTTCACTAAAGTGAACGGCAATGGATAACTTAATTTTTAATCCCTAATTAATTTCCTCCATAGTATTCCACATAATTCCTAGGCGTCTCATACAACTTCAAACAATGCAGTTGAGCCTTTGGAGCGATTGCTTTAATTTCAGGATCTAATATTTTCCAGACTTCAATTGCAATATTTTCAGTACTGGCCATTTTACCAGTCATAAAATCCACATCAAGGTTTAAGTTTTTATGATCTAATTTTTCTATTACTTTCTCTCTGATCAATCTGCTGAGTTTTTTTAGGTCTATGACAAAACCTGTATCCGGATCCGGATTGCCTTTTACGGTAACGATCAATTCGAAATTATGCCCATGCCAATTTGCATTAGCGCAAGGGCCAAATACTTCTACATTTTTTTCTTCACTCCAACTTGGATTGTAAAGTTTGTGTGCAGCGTTAAAATGTTCTTTTCTGGAAACGTAAATCATCCTTCTCTTATCTTGTTCTGACTGCAAATATAAGCTTTTTAGTGATAAAATTTGGCAAAATAATAGGTAGGCTTTAGTATTAAGTCCTGAGTATTGAG
>JANYCO010000329.1 GCA_025360235.1 Cytophagales bacterium | reverse complement strand
GGGACATGATTTTCGTCCTGAGTATACACAGTTGAAAATTCTGAAAGAAGAATTTCCGACCATACCTGTTATAGCCCTTACCGCTACAGCTGATAAAGTAACAAGGAGAGATATTTTAAAACAGCTTAAGATTGAAGAAGCGCAAGTATTTATTTCTTCTTTCGACCGTCCTAATTTAAGTCTGACTGTTTTACCTGGCAGAAAAAGAATTCAGCTCATCAAAGATTTCATTAGTATCCGACCTGGACAATCCGGAATTGTTTATTGTCTCTCAAGAAAAAGTACGGAAGAGGTAGCAGAAAAATTAAGAGCAGATGGAATAAAGGCCAAACATTATCACGCAGGGATGGATAGTGCTTACCGCTCTACCACACAGGATGAATTTATCAAAGACGATATCCAGATTATTGTTGCTACTATAGCCTTCGGTATGGGAATCGACAAATCCAATGTGCGTTGGATCATACATTATAATCTCCCTAAAAATATTGAAAGCTTTTACCAGGAGATAGGAAGAGCAGGTAGAGATGGAATGCCAGCCGATACACTATTGTTTTATTCCTTTGCTGATTTTATCATGCAGCAGGACATGCTAAAAGATGTAACAGGCGAACGAAGAGAATTGCAGGAAGCAAAACTCCAAAGGATAAAACAATATGCCGAAGCAGAAATTTGTCGCAGAAGAATTTTGCTCACCTATTTTAACGAACCAGCGGATAAAGACTGCGGCAACTGTGATGTCTGCAAAAATCCACCTGTTGCTTTTGATGGAACAGTACTGACTCAGAAAGCGTTATCGGGTATAGCCAGAACAAACGAGAAAATTTCTATGACGCTCCTCGTGGATATTTTGAGGGGCTACAATACTCAATTAGTAAGAGAAAGAGGCTACGACAAATTGAAAACCTTTGGTGCGGGAAAAGATGTTCGCCCCGAAGAGTGGAACGATTACATACTTCAAATGCTCAATAGCGGTTCGATGGATATTGCTTATGATGAGGGGCACACGTTTAAACTAAATGAGAAGAGTAGGGAAATACTCAAAGGAACTACCACTGTAAAATTGGTAAGATTTGTACCCTATACTCAAAAGGTACAGAAACAGGAAGCGGCGATCGAGAAAACGAAATCGAAAAAGGAGATTCTTCGCGATGCTTTGTTTGAAAGTTTGCGATCGCTTAGGAAAGAGCTGGCCGATAGCCAAGGTGTTCCGGCTTATGTTATTTTCAGTGATGCAACGCTTTCTGAAATGTCACTAAATAAACCTATGACGGAAGAAGAGATGTTAACTATCTCTGGTGTTGGAAATACAAAGTACAATTTGTATGGTGAATATTTCTTAAACAATATAAAAGAATTCGTTAAGGGTCAGGTCATGCAAGGTGCAAGGGTAGAAGGCGCTACGTATATCATCACTTATGATATGTACAAAGAAGGAAAAACTATTGAAGAAATAGCAGAAATACGAAAGGTGCTGCCATCCACTATAATTTCACATTTTATAAAGTTATATGATGAAGGAGGGGACTTCGATCTGAAAATTTTTCTGACAAAAGAAGAATACGAAATAATTATAGCTAAAGCACAGGAATTGTCCATCAAAAAAGACGAAGCTATGAAACCGCTCTATGAAGCCCTTGAAATGAAATACGACTATGGCAAAATAAAGGTGGCGATGAGCTTGGCTTTAAAAGATGGGTACAAATAAAAATTTGTAAGTTATGAATTTTTATTTTTTTAATTGGTAAATTCATAACTTAAAACGCATAACTGATATTATGATTGAAGAAACATTGGGTATAGGTTCCCGCATTCAGCACGCAACATACGGAGAAGGCATTATTGCAGGTACAAAGCTAAATAAATACAGAATCAGTTTTTTTGGAAAGGGTATTGTAGAAGTGCTACAGGATTCGGAAGAATTGGAAGTTCTGGAATCCCTTGCTCCCGAAGAGCGTATGATGAGTGTTGACGATGTTGAAACTACTTTAATCGAAATTTTAAGAAAATGGTCAGATGCAACAGAAATTGTACACCTTGCTGATAAGTGGAGAAAAGGTACGATGGTTCTAAAATCCATGGACGATTCTATGAAACCAAAAGAAATACCGATGGAAACTTTTTTTCATAAGATTGTGATGTTGCGCGATAGGCTTCGGGTGCTGGAACAAAAAATAAATGCACATTCGAAATTAGATGATGCGGAAAAGGTAGAGATGCAGCAGTACATTACAAGAATTTATGGTTCGCTTACTACATTCAACGTCTTGTTTAAAAATTAGGCGCAGGTGTTTGTAGGGGAGAAAGGGAAGGAGTGAGATTAATTTTGAATGTTGAGTTATGAATTATATTTAAGTTAAGATTAACTCAACATCCAAAATTTCCTAATAAAATTCCTTCGGCAAAAT
>JANYCO010000289.1 GCA_025360235.1 Cytophagales bacterium | reverse complement strand
ATCAATATAATAAACAGGATTGTTTGCAAAAGCAGCAAATGCAGATTGATTGGGAAAATTA
The DNA here is from genome assembly GCA_025360235.1 of Cytophagales bacterium. Lineage (GTDB taxonomy): Bacteria > Bacteroidota > Bacteroidia > Cytophagales > Cytophagaceae > JANYCO01. The sequence continues at coordinate 2,863 of JANYCO010000289.1, read as the reverse complement.
GAAGCTTTTGGATCCATACTTAGCCATCTCCCTAACCTTGGATCATAAAGCCTTGCCCCAAAGTCATAACTATTATTATTCCCTTTTATTTCATCATCCTTTTCCATTCCGTTAAAACCATGCCTATAGCCAGTACCGTGGTATGAGCGCCCTGCCATTGCGCTTCCGAAGGCATAATAATCATTACTTGAAAGAACGTATGCCCTATAATAGTCATAAATATTGTTATTGTCAATATCTTCCCCAATTCTCTTATCGCCAATTGTAGTAAGTACGTTACCCAAATGGTTGCTCAACTCATACGTCTTCAGACCTGTCTCCTCAAACATATGGTAGGCGATTCTTGAAGGAAGGCCTGGCACTTCAAACACACAATCTTGTACAACAGAAGACGCTATCGTTCCATTGTTGGTCAGGTTTTGTACACATAACTTCATCAAGCCGGTTATGGAACCTGAAGTATTCAACTTCAAAGTAGCCACATTGGAGGTGGAATAATTCACCAAATCACTTTGTATCACACCATCCTGAAAAATAACATTCGCATCCAGCAAACTACCCGCCTTTTGATAAATCGTGGCAGAAGCTGGTATCGTCAAAGTACCCACTGTCAAATGGTCGTAGTTGTATACCTCCACTCCTGCAGACAAATCCAGGTTGCTACCAATATTGGCACTTGCATAGTTATTCAATTTTTGTCCGACAAGCATATTAAGCTTTTGGTAGGCAAAAGTACCGTAGTTGCTTATCTGCACAGGAGGAGCTGGTGTGGTACAAGTAATAGTCGACGCCACCAGGTCTGGCACTTTTTCTATCTTGATGCTGGTAGTTCTGTCGTTCCATACACAATGCTGACTACTTGTACATTCAGTGCCAAAAATTACACCGTCATCTGTCAAACTATTGTCGTTGGCAGTGAATACGATGATATTTTGCTGAGGGGCATTGTCTGCATAAACGGCTTTATCCAAACGATACAAGGTAACTTTATATCCTCTGCTTATCTTGAAGGAGGACAGTGATTGGTCGCGCACTCCGGCAGCCTCCATAGCAGCCTTGTCATAAGTACCTTCTCCAAGAGAAGCAATATAACCAGTAGTACCAGCATTGTAATTTATGTTCTCATAGAAGGTGACAATCGGAGGAGACAATGTTTCTCCATTCATCTCTCCTGTCACAATAATTTCACCGCCTAAACGCGTGTATTGGTTTTGGCCTACACTTTTCTTTATCATTGAACCAGCGGGTTATAGTTTAAAGATACAAATTTTTTTATAATAATAATCCACTGTTGGTTCTAGGTAGGCTTGCTACTACGATGGAATGTCATTATCCTGAAATAGTGCTTTAAAATCTTTTGCGTAATCTTATTTCAGGACAAGGCAATAAGCATTAATAGGATTGTTAAAAATTCTATATACAAGACAGGAAAATAGGTAAACGTTACACTACCCCCACCCCTAAGGGTGGGGGTACCCACCTAAAAGGTCGGAAAGCGGACCTTTTAGGTGGGTCAGCCGACCTTTTACCTGAATCATCCCAGCCTTTAGCTCCGTCATCCCACCTTTAAGGTCCGACATTCCAGCTTTAAGGTAGGCTTCCCAAGCAAAAAGGTGAAACAACGGACCTTAAGGGTGAGAATTAATACCTTTAAGGTCCGTGAATGGAGCCTAAAGGTAGATTTAAGTATATTATTGTATAAAAATCAATAATTTAACCTCATTTTCATTAATCATTAACAATTTACTATTAACAATTTACCATTAATAATTAAAAAATTTGCTAAATAAATTAGTATTGTTAAATAATTTAGTATATATTTGCTAAAGAAATTAACAACAAGACTAAAAGCAAATTGAACTAGTTGTTAAAGCTAAGTATAAAGTGAGCTGGTGCCCGTAAGTTCTGTGCTCCTCCTTTTTAAACATTAAACAAGAAAAGACTATGAAAAAGTCAGCACATTGCATGGCCGTGATTGGTATCTTTAAGGAAAGTTTCAGTAATTTTCCACTCGATAAACTAAGAAGAATCTCCAGAGATTCCTGTTTGCTCTATGAAGCACGAATTGCCGTTCGAGAGCTCATAGAAGAAAAAGAAAGCAGTTATTTTGCCTAAAAATAAATACAATACTTATGACACTAATTAGTGAAAACATAAAATTCCTCCGCAAGCAGCAGAGCCTCACTCAGGAGCAAATGTCCGAACGTCTAGGCATTAAACGTTCACTGCTTGGAGCCTATGAAGAGGGAAGGGCAGAGCCTAACCTAAACAGTTTGTTGTTGATCTCGAAAATATTTGAGATTCCGGTAGAAGCTTTGATCCAGGAAAAGATCTCCGAAGGAACCAATCTTCAAAAAATTAAGAAAAAAGACATTGAAGGGAACAAACTCAGAGTCCTTGCTGTTACGGTAGATAAGGATGATAATGAGAACATTCATTTAGTTCCTCAGAAGGCAGCGGCGGGTTATATGAATGGGTTTTCAGACCCGGAGTATGTTTCTGAATTACCAAAATTCTATTTACCAATATTTACCAATGGGACCTACAGAGCCTTTGAAATAAAGGGAGATTCAATGTTGCCGCTTCCTACTGGTAGTATTATTATAGGACAATACGTTGAGAACTGGAAAAACATAAAAGACGACAAAACCTACGTCTTGGTTACTAATACAGAAGGAATAGTATATAAGAGGGTATACAGTAATGTAAAGGAGAATGAAACACTCCGTTTGGTGTCTGACAATAAAGTATATGATCCTTACGAGGTAAATATAAACGACATCAACGAAATATGGGAGGCCAAAGCCTATATCTGCACTGATTTTCCTAAAGCAGATATTTCACTTGAAAAATTATCATCGAT
>JANYCO010000263.1 GCA_025360235.1 Cytophagales bacterium | reverse complement strand
TATCCCTACCTCTTCCAGGTCATTATGTTTTCCGGAAACACGCAAACATTTTTGAGTATCAGCAATCCGTGGATGTTTGGGCGTTTGATTCCCCAAAAAATAATCCTTGAACTGATTCATACCAGCGTTCGTAAACATCAGCGTTGGATCGTTTTTGTTCACAATAGGAGCTGAAGGAACAATAAGATGGTCTTTAGATCTGAAATAGTCTAAGAATTTTTGCCTGATCTCTTTTGATTGCATTTTGTTAATAATGGTTAATTGTTAATGATTAATGATTAATATCAATTGTTAATGATTAATTGTTAATGATTAATCATTATTGACATAACCCTTTACATTAATGTAAATATTTTATATTTTAGAACTTTCATTCCAAGGAATAGTTCAATAAATGATAGTGTAACTAGCATTTATCATTAACAATTAACCATTAACAATTAACCATTAAATTCACTGGGGTGTAAAATTAACCTATTTCTGCTTTATGTCAAAAATAAAATATTACTACGATACAGAAACCTGCAAATTTGAAAAGCTGAAAACCAGTGTCTCCGACATAGTTATCAACAGTTTGGGATTCATCATATTATCGGTAGTCTTTGCTACAGGGCTTTTGTTTGCTTACAACTACTTTTTTCAATCACCAAGAGAGCAATTTCTAACTCGTGAAAACAAGGAATTGAATTTCTACTATAAGTTGATGAGAAAAGAAATGGGAGAAATGGACAAGGTGCTTTATTCTCTGCAGGAAAAGGATGCACAAGTATACCGATCTATTTTTGAAAGTCAACCAGTATCTTCATCTCTGATAAACTCCGGGACAGGTAATATGGAAATATACAAAACTCTTTTAGATCAGGACCTTTCAAGCCAGGACCTTATACTTTCCACAATGGATAAGCTTAATAAGCTAAAAAAGAAAGCTTATATACAAAGTAAATCTTACGAGGAAATCCTTGCTTTGTCAAAACAAAAAGCGGCACTGCTGGCTGGCATGCCAGCGATTATGCCTATGTCCAACCCAAATCTAACCAGACTGGTTTCTGGATTTGGGTATAGGATGCATCCCATTTACAAAGTTCGGTTAATGCATACCGGAGTGGATTTCCATGCGGACAGAGGTACACCTGTATATGCAACAGGAGATGGCACCATCATCACTACAGCGCACAACGCAGGTGGTTATGGAAATGAAATAGAAGTCGATCATGGATTTGGATACGTTACAAAGTACGCTCACCTGGAACGTTTTAAAGTAACTGTTGGTCAAAAAGTAAAAAGAGGCGAACTTATTGGTTACTCTGGCTCCTCTGGTGCAGCTACTGCTCCGCACCTTCATTATGAAGTAATTCATGATGGAGTAAAAGTAAATCCGGTACATTATTTCTTCAAAGATCTTAACTCTGAACAGTACAAGAAAATACTTGAATTGGCGGAACAAGAGAATCAATCTTTATCGTAAAATATAAGAAGCCAAGACCGCAAAAGGTATTTTCAATTTTGTGATCTTGAAGTGAAGGGTAAATAGTAAACAAGTGTTAAACTTAGAGGTTTTTTTATTAATAATTTCCTCTCTAATTATTATTAGTCTGGTCATTGCCAAGGTAAGTAATAACTTAGGAGTTCCCATTTTGCTTTTATTTTTGGGTGTAGGTATGCTGGCGGGTTCTGAAGGACCTGGAGGAATCTATTTCGACGATGCTCAACTATCCCAATCGATCGGAATTATTTGTTTGACGTTTATTCTTTTTTCTGCCGGACTTGATACGAAATGGAAACATGTAAAACCTGTACTTTGGCCTTCCGTCGTGCTGGCCACGTTTGGCGTACTCATTACTACTTTTCTCATTGGCGTTTTTGTACACTACGTCTTTGCGGTTGACTTTAAAATCAGTTTACTCTTGGGAGCCGTTATTTCTTCCACTGACGCTGCTGCAGTTTTTTCCATTATTGGAGCAAGAAATATAAAACTCAAAGGTAACATTACACCCTTGCTGGAACTGGAATCGGGAAGCAACGACCCTATGGCCGTGTTC
>JANYCO010000248.1 GCA_025360235.1 Cytophagales bacterium | reverse complement strand
ATCAATATTAGGATTTTCATCAGGTATTGATAACAATTTCTGGTAACCAAGATAAGCCGCAAGCCCGCCAAGGGCATAACTTACAAGACCAAGACCTATATTCACTCCATAGTCGTCAATATCCATTCCGATTAATCCAAACCCGATTAATATCCCTACAAAAAATTGAAGCCCTAAACCTACACCCAGGTATAGACCCGAACCTATTAGCCCCATCTTGACCTACTTAAATTTTTCTCTTTCGCTATATTTGCAAATTTATTGTAAATATAGATTGTAACAAAGACTAGTAATAGCATAGAAATAAGTAAACAGTAACAGTAACAGTAACAGTAACAGTAAACAAATTATTCTTTCTGTTTACTGTTACCTATTAACTAACCAATGCTAATCTGCTTCATAGAAGTCATCGCTTCTCTAAGCTCTGCTCCTACTATCTCGATTGGGTGGAAACGAATCACTTCGTTGATGTCAATCAATTTTCTATTGTCAGCACCGTTATCTTTCCCGGTATTGAAATTTTTTCCGATTACATCTGAATCTATTTTTTTCATAAAATTTGCCAATAAAGGCTTACAAGCATGATCAAATAAATAACAACCGTACTCAGCAGTATCAGAAATTACTCTGTTCATTTCAAATAATTTTTTACGTGAAATGGTATTCGCTATAAGAGGTGTTTCATGTAACGACTCATAGTAAGCAGACTCTTCTTTGATACCCGCTTCAGTCATAGTTTCAAAAGCAAGTTCAACACCTGCTCTTACCATTGCTACCATTAAAAGACCGTTATCATAATATTCCTGTTCTGAAATTTTAACATCAGCAGGAGTCGTTTTCTCAAAAGCCGTTTCCCCTGTCGCAGCTCTCCATGTCAATAAATTTTTGTCATCATTTTTCCAGTCAATCATCATAGTAGTAGAGAATTCTCCACTCATGATATCATCCTGGTGTTTTTGGAACAATGGACGCATTATCAATTTCAATTCTTCTGAAAGTTCAAAAGCCTTGATCTTAGCAGGATTTGTAAGTCTGTCCATCATCGCAGTGATACCGCCATGTTTCAATGACTCCGTGATCACTTCCCAACCGTGTTGAATAAATTTTGCAGCATATCCTTTATCAATTCCTTTTTCGATCATTTTATCAAAACAAAGAATAGAACCTGTTTGAAGCATTCCACAAAGAATGGTTTGTTCGCCCATAAGATCTGATTTTACTTCGGCTACGAAAGAAGAACGAAGCACACCTGCTCTGTCACCTCCTGTACCAACGCAATAGGCTTTTGCATACTCCCATCCTTTTCCTTCAGGATCGTTTTCAGGGTGCACAGCAATCAAGGTAGGAACACCAAAACCTCTTTTATATTCTTCTCTTACTTCAGAACCGGGAGATTTAGGAGCAACCATAATTACGGTAATGTCTTTACGAATTTGCATCCCTTCTTCTACGATGTTAAACCCGTGAGAATAAGAAAGAGTAGAACCTTTTTTCATTAGCGGCATTACAGCACTTACTACTGCAGTGTGTTGTTTGTCAGGAGTCAGGTTAATTACAAGGTCAGCGGAAGGAATAAGTTCTTCGTATGTTCCAACTGTAAATTTATTTTCACTGGCGTTTTTCCATGATTGTCTTTTGGAATCGATGGCTTCTCTTCTTAGCGTATAAGAAATATCAAGACCAGAGTCTCTCATGTTTAGTCCTTGGTTCAAGCCTTGTGCTCCGCAACCAACGATTACGATCTTTTTACCTTTCAAAGCTTCTACGCCTTTTGAAAATTCACTTCTGTCCATGAACTCACAAACACCTAGTTGATTGAGTTTTTCTCTTAGTGGGAGAGTATTGAAATAATTAGCCATTTTTATAGATATTAAATTTTACGTTTTCAAGTATAAAGGGATTATCCCCTTTGCAAAGGTCATCATATAAGACTATAGTACCTCTGTGCTTTAGATGGAAGTTTAGGTAGTTTTTATGGATTTTATCATACTGAAAAATGAAAATATATTAAAATTAACAAATAAGACACATTTTATATTTTTCTTTTTTGACTCGTAAAGAATAATTGACTAATATTAAGCATCCTAATAAACAATTAAAACTTTTATAAACATGAGCGAGAAAATTGAATTTACCCCTGAAAACAAATTCCGTTGGTTATCAAGAATGTATTTCAGTGTATCTGATAGTCCTAAACATGATGTAAATCCTTTCACTGAAATGGCTCCATTCCTTGCTGCTACAGTAGGAGAAATGGATTGGGGAAAAGATGCAGACACACGTAAAAAATCAAAAGAAAAATTCTGTCACCTTCTTTTGATCATCTTTAAAGTATACGATTTCGTAATACCTGAAGCTGAGATCATGAAATGTCTTGCTAACGAAAAAATGACCAATAGCGATATGATAAAACAATTGGCTGCGGTTGGAACATTCCCTATAAACTAATTCTATATTTTTTATCTATAAAAAGGACAAGGCGATTTAGCTTTGTCCTTTTTTAGTTCTATACTCTGACGGGGAAACCCCTGTACACTTTTTAAAGAACTTCGAGAAATAAGACTGATCTGAAAAATTCAAGGTATACGCTACTTCCGAAACGGTGAGATTAGTATGTAATAACAACTTCTTTATTTCAATCACCATCTTCTCATCGATCAGATCAGAAGCGGTACGCCCCATAATATTTTTTACTGTTTCATTTAAATGATTAGGTGTAATAGATAACATTTCTGCATAATCTTTCACCGATAAATTTTCTTTATATTGTTCTTCTATCAATTGTTTAAACTTCTTTACCATCCAACGTCCCTTCTTCATGCCCGGATTCAGGGCACTTAAGGGATATAGCTTTTTGCAGTAAACAAGTATAAGATCCAGAATGGAGCGCATCAATTCCTCCGACTCAGGTGTATTTTGATTTACTTCATCACAGCCTTTCAAAAACAATTCTCTTAGAAAATTAATATCTTTTTCATCCTTCAATTCTAGTGGAGGATTTTCATCACTGGCCGTATAAAAAAAAGGAAACTCCACAATCTTATTTTCATCTGTTTTATTGATCAGAAAAAACTCCAGTGAGAATAAAAAGATGTACCCATAAATATCTTTCGAAAGAGAAATGGAATGAATTTGTCCTGGAGAAAGAAAGAAAATAGAATTCGGTTTTATTTTATAATCCTGAAAATCTATCGTATGTGTACCGCTACCATTGGTAAGAAATAGAATTTCAAAAAAATCATGTCGGTGAGGGTAGTGTACCTCAAAATGCC
>JANYCO010000247.1 GCA_025360235.1 Cytophagales bacterium | reverse complement strand
TTACTCTCCTGATTATATTATCAATTCAATTGAAGATATGTTAAACGACGAAGTCTTCAATAATGTGCTGAATAAGAAAGATCCAATGGAGCGAATAAGATTTATGAATCTTCAGAATAAAAAGAAAGTCTACGTTAATGCCAGAGGGTAGTATTAAATGTAGACTTAAGATAAACAGGTTAGAAATAAATTAGGTTAATGGTGTGTTGTTGAAAAGATTTCTCCATGGTCTCCGTCACGTAATCTCTTAAGTCAAGGTTGCGAAAGACCATGGAGTAAATCTAAACGAATTGAAATAACATAAAGAAGTCTGTTTTGTTTTTTTTATAACAGTTTTGTGTTGATTCTTCTATGTTTCGCGTCCTATAATCAAAGAGAAACTGCTAATAATTAGTCATTGGCTATAATAATGACTACATTGCAGCATGGAAAAAGCAATCATGGAAGAAGCGGTATACATCCCCTTTTTAAGAATAGTAGAAACTGTTTATATTTTGGACAACGGACAGAGGATAGCAAGTAAAGATATTGAAAAAAATAAAAGTAAATTTTCCCAGGTAAACAAACTTGAAATTCAAGAGCAAATTATCCGATTGGAAGATTTGATTGACAGAACAACCAAATCATTGGTAACCATTTTTCAGGATGGTTCTTATACCGTTTATAATTTTTTAAAAATTGACTTCAACCCTTTGAAGCATGAATTCCCTGAAGTGCTGAAAAGAGATATTCCAATGTTATAGATTTGAATAATCTACATTAAGGCTCAAAATAGCATTTTATATTGCTATTTAAGCGTTATTTTGCCTTCGAAAAAATTAAATTAAGGATAGGAAAAATTGTAATTTATCAGCTAATTTTAGGTTAGATAACAATAATTATTGCATTTTGTCTAATGCTTTAACTGAACACTCACTTGTTTCGTAAAATGCAGATATTCTATATAGTAATTTAGATTCTATGCGCAAATTCTTTTTGGTAGTTTGTTTGTTAATTGGTTTTCATTCCATTTATGCCTCTGTTTTTATTGTTTCCAATGCTAATAATGCTGGAGTAGGTTCGCTTCGGCAAGCTATTACAGATGCTAATGCGCTTCTTGGTTTAGATACAGTAAATTTTACAAGTGGATTTACCATTGTTCTTGCTTCTGCCTTGCCTAATGTTACGGATCCTATCTTCATTAATGGAGGAAATAGTCCGGGACCTCTGGTGGAAATAAATGGTAACACAAATGCTGTCGTAGGTGCGGGGATTCTTATTGCCGCATCAGCCAATGGATCTACGATCAAAGGACTCGATATTCATGGCATGCAATGGCAGGGAATTCTAATCTCGGCTTCAAATTGTACTGTTATTGGATGTTATGTAGGAACTAATTTGGCAGGAAATGCGAGTGTCCCCAATTCTTTTTCCGGTATCGAAATCGCCGCAAATAATTCTAACCTAAAAATAGGTGGCTCTACTCCGGATTCTTCAAATGTAATTTCGGGAAACGGACAAGTAGGAATAAATATTGGACCTACCTGTACGAACATAAAAATTTCCGGAAATAAAATTGGTACAAATGCCAATGGAACTGCTGCTCTTGGTAATTCGCAAATCGGTATTCTGGCAACCAGCACTACAACGCTTATTATAGGAGGAAGTGTGAATGAACGGAATATAATTTCAGGTAATCTGCAACATGGGATGGTGTTGAATTCATGTACCGCTGTTAGAATCAGTAATAATTATATTGGAACGAATGCCGCCGGAACAGCAACTTTACCAAATTTAATTTCAGGGATTCAGTTGAATCAGTCACCTGCAAGAATAGGAGGGAAGACCTCTGATTCTCTCAATGTAATTTCAGGAAATGTGAGTGTTGGAATAGATGTAATCAATACAAACGGACTTACAATACTTGGCAACTACATTGGAGTAGGCGCTGACGGGCTTGTTGCGATGGGAAATGGAAATCACGGAATTCAATTGAATAGTTGTTCTAATGTACTTATAGGTGGTTCTTCTTATTTAGAGAAAAATGTCATCAGTTGTAATAAAGTCATTGGAATTTTGATCGATAATAGCAATGCGATAACCATTAAAGGAAATTTTATCGGAACAGATAAAACAGGAGAAGTAAAAAGAGGAAATATTTCACATGGAATTCAATTACAAACTTCGGTTAGTGGAATAGTAATTGGAGGTACGAGATATGTGGATGGAAATATAATCTCTTGCAACGGAGCTGCAGGAATAAATTTCGAAGATAGTGGTGCCGGAAAGCTGGCCGCAAATGGAACTATTGTAAAAGGAAACTTAATTGGTATAGACAGCACTGCTAAATTAGATTTTGGAAATGTTGTAATAGGGATAATTCTTAAAAGTGATAACTGTATTATTGGTAGCACTAACAATCAAGAAGGGAATGTGATAGCGGGAACAGATCTTTTTTGTGGGTTATTAATTGCCAATGGAAATAATAATAAAGTAGAGGGGAACTTTATGGGCGTTGGTTTAGACGGAACTACTGCGATAGCCAATAAACAAGATGGAGTGCTTGTGTCCGTTGAGAATGCTGGTCAGACGGCCAATAGCAATATCATCCGTTATAATACCATCGCGTACAACGGAAGGTTTGGGGTGAATGTAGGTGCAGCGTTGAATGCATTTATCAGTAGCAACGAACTTAAAAATACAATCCGATTCAATAAAATATATTGTAATACCAGCTTAGGGATCTCTTTAAATTTAGCCAATGTACCCGATGAAGGAAACAATGGACAAGTAGCTCCAAAAATTGATTTCTTTCTTTCAACAGCCAATATTATTTTCGGTGTTACCACTCCGAGTCTTGCAGGCAAAAAGATTGATCTGTATTTGGTAGTAGATTGTCCGAATTGTGATATCAATCCTCAGGGGAAAATATGGATTGACTCTACCACTGTTAATGGTGCCGGAGCCTGGAGCTACGATTATTTTGCAAAATTTGGTACGATTATTCCAGGTGAAGTAGTTACTACCGTTACCGATCTTGTTGGTAATACTTCGCAATTTTCTACTTGCTGCCATGCTATTTCTGGTACTAAGATTATACCTTCTTCCAATCCTGTTTGCCCGGGAGCAACATTTTCTATTGTGTATAGCAACGGACAATCAGGAGATAGTTTGATGTTACAAATGACGCTTGATACTATAGCAGGAGTATGGACAAATATTCAAGCCAAAGCACTTCTTGATCCAATTACATTTTCTAATTTAACAATAGTAGATACTTCATTTTATCGTTTTATTACCTATAGTCAAGGTTCATATGCTACTGCAGCGTGTAAGGACAGTTCGTTTATAAAACAAGTAAACCTAGCGTTATCACCCGTTGCTGGTGTGGCGAGTATAAGTCCTGATACTATTTGTCAGGGCAGTTCTACGTTACTTACACTTACTGGTGCTTTGGGTAATATACAATGGCAGCGTTCTGTATCAGGTGGTGGTTACGCAGCCATTGCAGGAGCTACTAATACTACCTATTTAGATTTCCCCACACAAGCGCAGAATCCGGTATTATATAAAGCTAAAATAAGCAGATCGGTTTGTCCGGATGTGTTTTCTAATAGTGTAAAAGTAGTAGTGAGAAGAGCTGCAGGCGGTACTATTTCAGGAGATCCATTGGTATGTAATGCTGATCCTTCAAGTCTTTCACTTAATGCCTATGCAGGAAAAATTCAATGGCAGGATTCTTTGTCAGGAGGTTCCTG
>JANYCO010000379.1 GCA_025360235.1 Cytophagales bacterium | reverse complement strand
GTTTTTTTATTGTCTTTATCATAACTCTGAAGAAGGAAATTTCCTCCTTTTTCCGGGACTGCACTTAACGGATATACCAATCCGCTCAGCTGGCTTATTTCATTGGTTCCTAGCGATTCATCTACTTTTACCAATACCGATGCAAGTGTAGTACTGTTCATACAGAAAAAATAAAAGTCTTGTCCTACTTGCATCAATCCGCTACCAGGGCTAACAAGTGTGGAGGATATTTTTTTTTCTGAAACAAATACACCTTCTTTATTCGCTTTTAATAAATATATTCCATAAAAAGGGGAAGCCTTAATTCTTGTTTTGGCAAGTAGAATATAACCTTCGTCTGAAGTTTGTTTAATGTCCAAGGGAATATAATTGTCAGAGAACGATTGATTGTCGTATATTTTTAAAAAATCTTCCTGAGGTTTTACTTCTTTGTTCTTCTTAATATCACAACTACCCATACAAAGTAGTAGGGCAAAAAGTAAGAGGTTATTTATGTATTTTTTTATTTTCATAGGTTTTAAATTCAATAATTATTCGGCTTTAAAACTGCCCTTACTGATAAATCGGAGTGGGATTAAAATAGATAATGAGACGGCAATATTTCGCAATTTCATATTGTCTAAAATATCCCCGGCACCAGTAAGCCTATCGTTGGAATACCGATTCGCTGCACAGGTTATATTATTTGTGTTTCTTCTATAGATAGCGTCTAGTTTGAGTCGTACATTGCCTACCGGATAACTTACCCCCGCTCCTGCCAGCCAACCTAATTGAGATTTTATAAAAAGATCTTTAGCTCCAACAGTAATATTAGATTCTATGTATTCATTTTGTCCACCACTTGCTTTATCTGTAATCTTTATTTCGGTGGATTTATATGCGTTGTTGAGAAAAGCATAATATACCCCTGCTTGTACAAAAGGTCTTAGCTTTGTTTTGAAAGGCTCATATCTAACAGAGATTGGCAACTCGAAATAATCAAGTTTTTGAATCGATTCATATTTTGAAATATAGCTATTATTGGTGCCGGCATCGGCCCATGTATATTCATTTGTATAGCGAAAAGACATTCTTTGGTAGGAAGGCTGAAAACTAAAACTAAAACCCTGGTTATAATAAGTAATTTCTATTCCTGCATGTCCTCCTGCTTTGTTGAAATCCTGATAGTCTTTATCGTAAACATTTGTATTTGGGTCTAACGAAGAACTGAATGTTGAAAATCGGTCTGTAGGTTTTGCTTTTGTAAAGTTGCCCCCCATTCTAATTCCAACCCACCACTGAGTCTTCAAGAAGCTATTGCCAGAGGAGCTCTGTCTCCCCTTCATTTTTTGACTTACCTGAGCAATGGAAATGGTTGATCCAAGCATAATAAAAAATGCAATCATTAAAACATAAACCCTTATTAACTTCATTTCCTGATAATTTACTGACTAAAAATTATTAACGCTATCGAACAATTTCAAATTGTTTGGAATCTATAAGTAGTCCTGCTTTTATATTGTATATATAATAACCTGGCTTAAGATCTTTCAAATCAACTGTTACGGAATGCTCACCCGCTGACATAATTTGTTTTAGAACGGTTTTAATTTCTTTCCCTTGTACATCCGAGATTTTTAATTCTACTTCTGATTCAGCATTTATATAGAATGAAAATGTAGTAGAAAGATTAGCTGGATTTGGGTAACAACTATTTAATTTAAACCTACTCGACGTGAAATTATTCAGCCCGGTAAGACTGCTGTTTATGAGAGGTAGCGTAGTACCTCTACCCACATAGTCGCCATTGAAAATTCCTGTTAGCGAGTCCACAAGTGTTGGGTCTACGCACATCCATTCTTTCATTATGGTAGCGTAAATTTGTCTGTAATCATACTGCATGGCTACGTTATCATCACTCAAGTTTGGGGGATTTCCTGTTAGTCCCGGCAAAACACCTTTTCCAAATAGAAAAAACGGAGCCCCTATACCATGGTCAGTTCCATAACTTCCGTTGGAGCGAATTCTTCTGCCAAATTCAGATAATGTCACCGATAAAACTCTGTCTTCAATATTACGAGCTTTCAAGTCGTCTTGAAATGCTTTCATTGCAGAAGAAATGTGGTAAAGAAGTGCCGCATGAACACCCATCGTTGCATCATAACTTTCTACTTGTTGTGCATGTGTATCAAACCCACCTAATTTAATTAAATAAACTTTCGTTTTGCATCCACCATGAATTAAGTTTGCGATAATCTGTAATTGTGGGGAAAGCGGATTGTCTACGAATCTTGTAGGAGCATTTAAAGGATAGGTTGTTGGGTAAGTAATATGTGGATCCAAGGCTTTTCCTGCATTGTATACTTGTAGCAAACGATCGTCGTATTCATCCGTTTTCTGCTCAAGACCAAGGATCCAATCCATTTCTTTTCCATAAGGAGAGTTACCTAACACCACTGGCGGTATACCTCTGGGATCTACACCTTGTACATCCTCAAAACCTGGTAGTGTTTCCACAAGATCAAAAAACTCCTGCGGGTTTTGGATAGAAATAGAGGTTGGAATATTATTTCCTTGATGAAAAATTAAAGAGACTTCATTTCCAAATTCTAAGGCCAACGGATCTTCCATGTTTACGTTAGGAAAATCTGTCGGATAAATTTCCGGAGCATATTTATCTTTAAGATAACGGCCTACCCATCCGGAGTCGAGGTAATCATTTGAGCCTCCTCCCATGAATAAAATATCTCTTCCTCTAAAATGGGATTGATTATGATTTTCATACGATACACCTTGTACAATTGCCACTTTCCCTTGATCGT
>JANYCO010000190.1 GCA_025360235.1 Cytophagales bacterium | reverse complement strand
AATCCCTGGAAATCTTTTTCAGCTATGGTAATTGCTTTGTTAATTCCTTCTACTACTTCTCCTCCCAGCGTATTCATTTTGCTGTGGAATTCTAAGTTTACAATACCATCACCAATATCAAATAAAGTAGCACCAGAATTTTCCCAGACAATTTTATTTTCACGTAAGTTGTCAAGTATTATGAAACTTTCCGTGCCTGGAATTACTTTATAAGACTTGCTAGGAATATCGTAATATTTACGAAGTCCGTTTTCTACTTTGTAGAAAGATTTGTTTCCGGCAGCCAACATATCGTAAATCCATTGGTTAGGTTTACGTCCTGCTTCTTCCATTTTCTTTACTGTTTTTTCTACGCCTACAGCATCCCATGTTTCAAATGGCCCTAGTGACCAGCCGAAGCCAGCACAAAGCGCTGCATCTATGCGGTAAAGTTCATCAGAGATTTCCGGAATTCTGTTGGATACATATTTAAACAAACCGAAGAATGTTTTTCTGTAAAACTCACCTGCTTTGTCTTGTCCGGCGAGTAAAATTTTAAAACGGTCTTTTAAATTGTCAATCGTTTTAGTTTGTTCCAGCGTAGCAAATTTTGCTTTTGCTTGCGGACCGTATTCTAATGTTTTTAAGTTCAGGGAAAGAATTTCTGATTTGCCTCCTTCGCCCGTTACTTTTTTATAGAACCCTTGTTTGGTTTTATCACCGTACCATTTCTTCTCGTCCATTTTTACAAGAAGTTCTGGCAACTTGAACATATCTTTCGCTTCGTCTTTTGGTAAACCGGCAAATAAATTATTGGCTACTTTTATTAAGGTGTCAAGACCTACTACATCGCCTGTGCGGAAGGTAGCCGACTTTGGTCTGCCGATTACCGGTCCGGTAAGTTTGTCAACTTCTTCTACTGTCAAGCCAAGTTCGATGGTAGCATATAATGTTTCCATGATGCCGTAAATACCAACGCGGTTGGCGATAAAGGCAGGAGTGTCTTTACAGAGTACAGGAGTTTTTCCTAAAATCAGATCAGCATAGTGTGTGAGAAAATCAATAATTGCAGGGTCTGTCTTTGGACTTGGGATAATTTCAAATAACTTTAAATACCTTGGAGGGTTGAAGAAGTGCGTTCCGCAGAAGTGTTTCTGGAAATCTTCACTGCGCCCTTCCGCCATTAGGTGGATAGGAATACCGGAAGTATTGGAAGTAATGAGCGTGCCTGGTTTTCTGAATTTTTCTACTTTTTCGAAAACAAGTTTTTTAATATCAAGATTTTCAACCACCACCTCTATAACCCAGTCGCAGGTTGCAATATCTTTCATATTGTCATTAAAATTTCCTGTGGTAACACGGGTTTCGAAGGCTCGGTCGTATAGTGGTGCAGGATTTGTCTTTAATGCAGATTGCAAGGCTTCATTCACAATTCTGTTTCTCACAGCCTTGTGTTCTAAAGTCATTCCTTTGGCTTTCTCAGCATCGGTGGGTTCTTTGGGAACAATGTCGAGCAGTAAAATTTCTGCGCCAATATTAGCGAAGTGACAGGCGATCCGCGAACCCATCACACCCGAACCAAGTATCGCTACTTTTTTAATTAATCTTTTCATCTCTAAAAATTAATGGTTAATTATTATTTGTTTTTATTTATTAATAATGAAGAATCTAATGTCTAACATCTAAAATCTAATCTCTTATTTCCCTATAAATATATCTTTTTCTCTGATATGATAGTATTAATTTTTTCTATCACTTCATTAAAAACCTCCAATTTACTTTCGGGAATCTCATCCCTGATTGCGTTGTTGAATTTCCGAACCACATTTTTTGCTATTTCTTTGGCTTCCTTTCCCTTTTCAGTGAGGTAAACTTTTACAAGTCGTTTATCAGTTTCGTCCTGTTTGCGGTAAATAAGATCATCTGCCTCGAGATTTTTCAATATCCGGGAAAGGCCATGCGCCTCCATTCCCAGCATTGGTGCTATTTTAGTAGCTGGCACACCTTGGTCTTTGTCGATGTTCAACAATACGAAACCCACAGAAGTAGTGACTCCGTATTTTGAGCCTTGCTCATTATACAACCTGGCAATGGCGTGCCAGGCAACTTTAATATTGGAACAAACTGTTGGTTTTCTTTTTTTCATTTTACTGCTTTTTCCCTTCGCAGTTATTGTACGAGGAAAAGAAAAAATTGTTATGCACGCATAAGGATTCTTATTGAGGTCTATTGTTTGACTTTTCGATATACTCTATAACACCTTGATCAGCAATTGGATGTATTGATCCAATAAAAATGCGGGCATAACTTGCTGATTTTTCGGTGTTCATTTTTAAAAGAGCAAAATAAGCTTCGCCCCTTATTTCCTGTGATTCATTTAAATCGTGAAGAAGGTTGTTAATGGTTTCGATGGCAGGTTCATATTTGATTAGCCCTACTCCTTTAATGGCGTCTTTTCTTAAGGGGGATCTTGGGTTATTTATATCTGTCATCAGGTATAACCCAATCCCTTTTCCTCCGCTTTTTACAGGTTCCAGGACAAAATCTTCAGAGACTTTCTGATTTTGGAAAATGATATAATAATCTTCATAAATATTTTTTTCAAATAATTTATTTCCACCAAAGTAGACCGTAAGCCCTATGAATACAAGGATAAAGCCCATTCTTTTCTTATAATAGTAACCGAAATAAATTCCCAGAAGGAAAATATTAATGCTGTTTGCATATATAAAATATTGAATACGCATGAGATCAATGCAGGCAGCGGAGACTAAAATTTTTCGCTCTTGGGTTGTATTGTACCAGATATAATTTCCCTCATCTGTAAGAAGTTTGCAGAATAAAAATATGGCCAGATTAACAAGCGCCAAAAGGGTAATGAGTAAGATATTTTTTGAGATCCCTTTCACCGTTTCTTCACTTTTATTTTTAATATTCGGCCTGCTCTAATAGTTGTATTTCTTAATCCGTTTTGAGACATAATAGCGGATACCGTAGTATGGTACTTGTGTGCAATGGCTCCCAGTGTTTCACCATTTCGTATAGTATGTGTGATGGTTCGGTATCCTTTCGCATTGTAAACAGGCTTTGGTTCTTTAGGTCGAATGGTGTCTCCTACTTTGGCAATCTTTTTTAAACTGTCTAGAGAGAAAATTAAGGAGTCTGTTTTGGGTGAAGATTTAAGAAGTGTCAAGGTATTTAGAAAAGCATCGGTAA
>JANYCO010000161.1 GCA_025360235.1 Cytophagales bacterium | reverse complement strand
GGACTGGCATGCCAGAGCTACCGGCCTCATTAAATTAACGAGGCCAGTGGATAAACTGAAGGGCTCAAGGTACCGACCTCACTAGGCCGGCGGACTGGCATGCCAGAGCTACCGACCTCACTAGGTCAGTGGAATTAATTCATTGATCTATGCTAAAAATTCGGTCACCAAAATTGGAATTGATAAGGAGAAAATTGAAAATTTCTTTAAAAAATTTAAAGAAAAGCATGAAGTACACAGAAGTCCCTCGGCCGCCCAGTCCTCTCGCGAAATCCACTCAAGTTTTTAAGAATGACGAGGAATTATCGGAAAGCCCGCGAGGGATAGAAATCCCTTTCGCGGCCGGGACCATCGGGTCCAGCCCAAGAGAGTCTTTAAATTCCGAGCCCCAGATTGGGTCCGGGGCTCAAAATCGAGCTAACTCGATTGAGGTCTGGCATATCACTGAAATCGGATCATCAAACGAAGTTTGTATTCCACGTTCTACAATTAAAATAACTGATCAATACCCTCAGAAAGTCATTTCTGGCGGGCAGGATGGCGTGGATATCGCGGCTCTGCGTGTAGCGAAGTCGCTCGGTATTCCTACGGGTGGTCATATTCCTTTCGGCTTTCTCACTGTGTCAGGCAAAAAACCGGAACTGGGATTTTTGTACGGTTTAGAAGAGATGAAATTTACCGCGAGTACTGCTTTTGCCTATATCGCAAGATCAAAGAAAAATATTGATGAATCTTCTGCGGTTTTGGCTTTTTATTTTGGGAGTAATTATAGTTCTGGCACCGCTAAGAGTATCACTTATGCCGCCATTAAAAACTGGACTTCCTTAGCTATTTCTTTGGAGATCCCGTTTCACATTCTCGATGGCTTTCGGCCCGTTTTTGTCATTACGGAAGTCAATGAAACTTCCTTGGCTGCCTTCCGTTTGTTTTTACAAAGATATAAACCGACAACATTGAACGTCGTCGGCTCGCGCGAGAAATCCTATGAGAATATTGTGGAAGAATTTTTATGGTACGCGCTGGGTCCTAAACGGGCCTGAGACCCGTAAGTGTAATCCACCCGAGGCTAGCTCCTAAACGGGCTTGAGACCCGTAAGTGTAATCCACCCGAAGCTCAGGCCCTAAACGGGCTTGAGCCTGATAAGCGGATCTGAATAAAGATCAAAATAAATTATAAAATTTATTTTCCTTAGAAATGAATGGTTTGATTAATTCTGTTGATGAAGAAACTCTCCGAGATGGTGAAGAAGGCTTTTGGATTGAAGACACGGATTATCTTATAACTCTTTCCAGGGAACGATTAGTTCGGTCTTATTTGAATCCTTTGTTAAAATTTAAAGAAACAGCTGAGGATAAAAAATATAAGGAAGAATCAAAAGAAATAGTAGTGCATCGTAATGGTCGAAGATTTTATCGTAATATTTTCGACCATGTGGAAACTAAAATTCCACTCTC
Organism: Cytophagales bacterium; assembly: GCA_025360235.1. Taxonomy (GTDB): domain Bacteria; phylum Bacteroidota; class Bacteroidia; order Cytophagales; family Cytophagaceae; genus JANYCO01. The sequence continues at coordinate 2,086 of JANYCO010000161.1, read as the reverse complement.
AATAGCTCCTTCTAAAGTTTATAACGGCGAAGTTTTAAATTCATACGAAGGTTATTTAGCCGAGTTAATCTGTTCCACATGTGACTCCTGCAAATCTCGCAAATGTACTACGATCGGGCGTAAAATTTCACAATCTCTCATTCGGATCGCTTCACAGAGAATCTTCGCTATTCCGGAGCAATCGATTTTAGAATTACCGGTTAACTCTTTAGATTCCTACGATCCTATTAACCATGTGGGTAAGTTTGGCCTAGGTTTCTTTAGTATCTTCTATTGGTTAGTCGGTCACCCGTTACGTTATTTAGATATTTTTAGCTATCCCGGATTTAACTCAGATAAATCTACTATCTTACACCTTCGTATTTCCGAAGTTGAAGATTCGCTTTATTATTCCATTAAGGAATATGCTACTAACGTCACACAGACAGGTACTTTTATTTATCTGAATACGGAGAAAGATTCTTTTAATTCTTACGAAGTAGCTAATTTCCGTTCCGAACTGACTAAATTAAAATTTATTGATCGAAACATCTATGTGATGGAAGATAAATTTATCGAAAATGATCCGCCTGAAAAGAAGAAAAGAAAAGACATTAGTTTAAAGCTTTTTATGGAGCAGAATGATATTAGTTATAGTGCTGATGAAGTAGAAATTCTCGAATCTTTTAAATATAATCTACCTGCTGATATCGATTTTCTGAGAAAACTTCGAAAATTAAACTTAGAGGAGTATGATGGAATTTTACCTCCTTCTTTAAAACTTCTGCCCTTAGAACAATTATTTCTTTCCAGTCTCAATATAACAGAATTTCCAGCGGTAATTTTAAGCTTAACTTCCTTAACTCTTTTAAGTTTATCTAACAATCAAATTACGAAAATACCGGATGGAATTACGAAGTTAATAAATTTAGAAGAACTAACTTTGAGTTATAGCGAAATAAAGATTTTACCAGACTCGATGATCAAGATGACTAATTTAAAAGATTTAGATCTTTCTTATACTAATATTGAAAAGATACCTGCTATAACTTCTTTAAACTTGTTAAGAGCTGAGCATGCTTTATATCTGAATTTGGATTCGATTACTTCATTAACGAAACTAGAACAATTATCTTTACCTGATTGTCAAATTAAAAGTCTTCCTCTCAGTTGGTCACAATTATTTAATTTGAAATTGTTAGATTTAGATAGCAATAATATTTCGAAATTTCCTACTGTTTTATATTCACTTCCAGTTTTGACAGACCTGAATTTAAATTATAACCCGCTCTCTTCTAATGTTTTTACTCTTCACGGTCAAGAGATAAGTGTAGAAATATCACCTGAAAAATTTCAATATCGATATTTAGACTTGGATAGTTCTAACGTATCTGCTTTAACAACACTGAAAAAGCATGAAAATTTTGCCGTAGATTCAGTTTTTGTTGGTTTAGCGCATGACTATTTATTTGTGGAAGATTATGCTCAAGGCATACCTTTAAAAGTAATTTTAGGTTCCTTGTTTATACCCAGTATTTCCACTAAAAGTGTTCAACTCAACTCTGTGAGTAAATTTAATAATAAAACGGGTCTTTCTTTGGCCCGTTTTGGTAGTTTTGTTATTAATGTTTCGAATATTAGTGTTTATAAATATATGCATTATAAGCATTATGATATTGTTTGTGATATGCCTCCTTATACTCGTTTACCGGTTTCGCGTGATGATATTTTATTAGACATTCAAACAGCGGAAATATTTGAAAGTAATCTTCTTCTATTAGCTAATCAGATTGTTGCACAGCTTAAGGATCTTCAGCCTTTACAAAAGGGCTTAGCGGCTTATTTTGCTTTTACTTCTAATTCTTTTAATAAGAAAGTAGTAGAAACAACTATCGCTAAAATAAATAATATTTATAGTGAACGTTATACGATTTCAAAGGACTTAGTTAAACTCTTACCAAATAGATTTATCTTATCCGAGTTTCAAAACATTCTTAAAGTAGAGAGAACCTTGGATACTTACTTAGATTCAAATAATGAAATTTGGGTGGGTAAAAAGGTAGTTATTCTTTCCGAGATGGAGAAAAATATGGATGATTTTGGATTG
>JANYCO010000368.1 GCA_025360235.1 Cytophagales bacterium | reverse complement strand
TATATTTTTGGGAGGAACTCCCGCTTTGAGCAATGTATCGATTTGCATCACTACTTTCTCTGCATATAAAATTTCATCAGTGTTTTTGGCTCTGACTTCGCTGATTAAATAAGGGCCAAAATTTTTCAACGAATCTAAAATGTCCAAGTATTTGTAAGGTCCAAATTCAGGATGAATAGCATTTATCCCTTGGTCTTCTATTATTCTACCATGAAGGTAAAATAAGTATTTGCCTTTGATGTCTATACTTTTTGGAAGAGATGTATAACTTATTTGTCCGTATAAAAAGTTGGATGAGATTAGAAATAATGTAAAGAGTATTGTTTTCATTTTACGAAGGTAATGGAAAAAATACTAGAAGTACGTGTTCCGCGCCAACTAAATAGTTTCATTTTGCCATTTGCCTTTGGCGGTAAGTCTGTTTGAGTTACTGTAACGTATATGTTTACATGAACCTTTGTTTGGATAGCCCAGCAGAGATCTCACTATATAGTTAATTAAGACAAATCAGGGAATTTCTTTTTAGAAATCAGCTTCATATCCGTGTCCATTTTCACCATAAAAGATTAACCATTTAGCCAACGAATAAACAATATGTAATTTGCTTTCAATAGAATTCTCGTCAGCATCTGATGGTAGTCTTTGAGTTTTTAAATATTCCAAATTATTTTCTTTGGCAACTTTGTCTGCAATCGTCATAAGTCGTTGTCCATAATCTAATGTCTTGTTAGCCAATTTGGTCTCCCAAGCTTCGTTTACTAAATCTTCACCTAAGATGTCAATGCAATCTTGAAGAAATTGTCCCCTAAATACATTTTCATCTTGTCCAAGTGCTATATAGACTGGAACTCCGTGCTGTTCTTTTGCTAGTTCAATCACATAGTATCCTTCATATTCTTTTAGAAATTCTTCAAGAGGTAGCTTTTTTTCCAGTTCATTATATTTATTATTAATCCATTCATCTGCTTCTTTGTCTCTGCCAACTTTTGGAGCTTTAATAGTTTCATATGTCTGAATTTGGTTCGCAAGCCATTCTTGAATTAACTCTTCTTTTGTCGGTAATTTTTTTCCCTTTAATTTATCAAGAAAAGTTGGTTGAGGAATTTTATTTTGGCTAACCATTTCAAAGATTTCCACAAATCTTTTTTCAAATCCTGGTTTGGGTTTCCCCATTGGTCGCATATCTAATCCCATATTTCTCTATGTTATGTTTATGTCATTTTCCTTCCTTGTTGAAGGTTTTCCTATAACAACAGGATCCAAGCGGATTAATTGTTGCTTTTTATTTTCTTCCTTATCTGTTTAATTATCCCTTTATCAGTTCCAATCAATTCATATTCCTTCCCTGATTTTAAATCCTTAAAAAAGAATCCGCCTGAACACATCCACCAATCACTTTCTTTCACTCCTCCTGTACAATTCAATTTGTAATCAAATACATAATCTCCTGAATCAATTTTAAAATTTTCAATGAATATTTTTTTTGAATATTTTATTCCTCTCTCTTTAAATAGTAATTCTAAATTTTCTATAGCCTCTGTATAATCCTTAAACATTTTCTTTTGAGCATAATCATCATACCCTTTGGGGCTCCCAATAATTGTCTTTCTCCAATCTTCAAAATTTCTAACAATTATAACTGTCTCATATTTTTTCAAATTTGAAGGAATCTTTCCCTCTGTACTTTTCAAAAAAAAAACCAGATAGTAGTAGACCTGAAAATAAAAGTAGGTATTTATTCATAGTAGCTAGTAATGGTTAATTGTCTCATACAAGCAACGAGCTCAAAATCTTGTTTTAGGAAATTTCATAGCCCACGGTTTAAACCATGGGCTATGAAATTTCCTAAAACAAGACTACACAACATAAACGTTATGCAACAAATCATAGACAGGTGAGGGATTGCTTCGTCATCCTGCGCTTACGCTTGGATTCCTCGCAATGACGATTATTTTAAAACTTAACAATTAACCCTAGTCTATTTCACCGCTCTCTCCAACCAATTCCAATCCGTATAACAACCGCTTTCGTCGCAGACTTTGCATTTCAATTTATCTTTGAATACTTCTGGTTTTAGGATGGATCTTCCTTTCAGGGCTCTCAAACATTCCTGGATTCCTTCAATGATCGATGGGTGTGGGTGAATCAATTCGGTGAGTTCGTCGATACCTTTGTCCATGTGAATGAGCAGGGCTACGGCCTGTATCGCACTTGAGGCGTGTACTCCAATGGCTCGCATACCTAAAATTTTCATTTCATCATCGTTGGATACGATGATCTTAAAGAAGCCATTCGGATTTTTCATCGCAATGGCTCTTGGGATAATACTGTAATCTATCGTTACCACACGGTAAGACATTTTTCTTTTTTGTGCTTCCTGTTCGTTGATCCCTACACCAGCAGTTTCAGGATTTAAGAACATAATCGTAGAAATATTTCTATAATCGAGTTCGTGTTTATCATCTCCGAATATTTTTTCGACGGCATGACGGCCTTCCATCTCGCCGACATTTACAAGCGCAATATCAGCAGTAAGGTCACCTACGGCATAGATATTTGGAACAGTAGTTTGAGAGTCGTCGTTTTTTACGGTACCATTCTCAAGCAGCTCCACTCCTACATCCTCCAACCCAAGTCCTTCTACGTTTACCACACGACCTACAGAAACCAACGCTTTTTCTACATGGTAAACTTCTGTATGTCCGTCTTTGTATTTCAATTCGTATTCTACTTTTCCGTCTTTCACTTCCATTCTTACCAACTGAGAATTGCGGTGTACGTTTACACCACGTTCCGTCATATTGGCTTCAATTTTATTAGTGATGTCTTCATCTTCTACAGGAAGTACTCTATCGCCTTTGTCAATAATATTTACTTTTGTGTAACCAAAATTGGAGAAGATAGTAGCCCACTCGCAACCGATCACCCCGGCACCCATGATCACGATGCTTTCAGGAAAGTGGTCAAAGGTTTCGATGCCATCACTGGTTACAATGTTTACTTCGTCTACGGGGATATGCGCTAATTTTCTGGGACGGCTACCGGTAGCAAGAATAATATAATCTGCAAAAACAACTTCTTCTGTTCCGTCAGAAGCAGTAATGATCACTTCATTTTTAGTTTTTAGTTTGCCTGTTCCTTTTCTGTAATCAAAAATATCTTTGTGAATGACTTGAAGTCTTGCAATATGGCTTTCCAGAATTTCTTTACGGTTTCCGATTGCTTCTTTTACATCGCTTACCACATCTTTGAAGGACACATCAAATTTGCCGTTCATGTATCGTTTTACCTTACTTCTGGCTGCTTCAATATCTTTAGAAAGTTCCCAGAATGTTTTGGAAGAAAGAGCGCCGTTGTAAAGACCTGCGCCTCCTAGTTTTTCTTTTTCTATAAACAGAACTTTTTTATTGAAATCAAGGGCTCTCATTGCAGCTGCATAGCCAGAAGGACCACCACCAATAACACACAAATCGTATTTTTTCATAATAAGGTAAATTATAAGGCTTAATTGAGTCTTGAATATAGGACATTTATAGATTATTCCAAAAAAATAAATAAAAATGGGCTTCCATTTCTGAAAGCCCATCCATCAATAAACACTTAGGTACAAAGCTATTCTACTATAAATTTAGCAGTGCTTCCCGATGATCCGGTAACACGCAAGTGGTAGAGGCCGGAAGCCAGTTGAGAGGAATTTAATTCTAATGTATTAACACCTGAATTGATTTTATACTCTTTAGAACTAACGACTTTCCCAGGATTATCATAGATCTCTACAAAAATCGTTTCGTCTTCCAGACTGATGTATTCGAGCGATGCATTTTGTCCTTGTTTTACCGGCATAGGATAAATGTTCATGTCTGAAATTCTTGCATTGTTTTGAACAGATTTAATTTCTGAATACTGGCTCTTACCATCGATGTCTACTTCTTTTAAGCGGTAGTAAACAATACCATCATTTGAACCATTGCCATCAAGAAAATTATAACTGCTCATGTTGTTGGAATTTCCGGCTGCTGCTGTTTTCCCAATAGAGGTAAAGTTGATTCCGTCTGAACTTCTTTCAATAATGAAATAAGCACTGTTTTGTTCGGTAGCTGTTTTCCAAGCCAGAGAATTTCCATTGGAAGTTTTCTTTGCATCAAAATTTAACCATTCTACTGGTGCTACGCAGTTACTGGTTGCACATATAAATAAGCGTTGACAAGCATTTGCAGAGCCAACCTGAAATTGAATATTAAATAATGCACCATTTCCTGAACCACCGGCATTGTTGTAAATACTTCCTACAGCCCTTATGGCGTTGTTTCCTGTATTATCAATATATGGCGTTACCCACTTAGCGCCTCCTGCAGTTAAAGGAGAATTACAAGTGAAGGCTCCCATGGCAGTACCTGATGCTGAAAGTCGGAAAACATAATTACCAGGAGCAAGCGTATACGATGCCGGAAGTGTTCTCTGTAAAGATCCCGATCCAGGAGCGGTTAACGTTGCGGTTGTGGTTGTATACAAAGCCGCTCCTGTTGCATTGTCATAAGCACCATTTGGAGCACAAACAGGACACCAAGGACCGCCCGTTGGAGTACTATTGAAAATGCTAAAGGTAAATGTTCCATTCCCCCATCCTGAGTTTTGAAAATAATCAACAGAACTCAACGTCAACGATTGATTCACTTGAATAAATAAATCTGAATTACCATTGTAATTTGATGTAACTCCCGCACAAGGTGTGGCGGCTGGGGTTGCAGCTGGGATTAATGTTCCCGGATAACTTGAAACATCTTTTACAAACAATCCACTTGCACATCCCGGCACCGATTGATTGGTAGCTGAATAGGCAGGAGTGTAGGTTGTACTTGTACTTAATACTGATGCACTAACATTATCAATATACCATTCTACATTTGAAGATCCTGAAACAGTAAAAGAAGAAGTATTTGTTCCGGAGCAATAGGTTCCGGAGCCACTCAACGTAGAAACAGGATTCGTAATTGTCATCTGTTTAGTAGCAGATCCGCACCCTGGTCTTGTTACGGTCATTTCATAAGTTCCCGCTGTAGTCGCTGTATAATTTGATGCTGTAGCACCTCCAATAGTTACAGTATTTAGTTTCCAAACAATAGTTCCTGCAGCAGAGGCATAGCCACTGGTTATGTTATAATTAACAGGAGCACATATTATTTTATCAGGTCCCAAGTCTATCGTAATTGGTGTTACCCTAAACAATACGGAGTCCGTTCTTGGACAACCAGCAATAGCCTCATAACATAAATAATATTTTGTACCATCGGCAGGAGTCGGAGGCACGTTATAGGTAGTAGTAGCGGCCAGTGTGGTTCCGGGTACTAATTTCCATTTATAACCGTATGTGCCTGGTAAGCCTGGATTTAAATTGTAAGCAAAGTCCACGTTACAATTGTATACTGTATCTGGCAACACACTTGATTGTCCTATCGAATTAAGATTTGAGATTTTATCACAGCCATCTTTAAAAGAAATATCATCTAAAGCGAGGTCATTACTTATTATACCACCTCTTAAATTTACGATCTCTATTGTAATAGTTGTTGTAGAAGCTGCCGTCCAGGAAGTAAAATATTGATTCCAGTTGTTTGTTATACTATCCACATGAACGATACCTTGGTCAACTCCGTTTATTCTGAATTTTAATATTGGAGAGTTGGTGATATATTGCCCTCCAGGACAGCTGCCACAAGCAGTCGTATTGTTTATGGCTATATTAGCAAACCAAGCCGAAAAGAAATATACTTTACCCGCTGTAACAGGAATGTTTACACTATAAATAGGATCGTTTGCTGAAGCATTATTAAAGTCAAAAACCAACATGTTTGTTCCTGCTCCAGCAGTGTGATCGGTCATACTTTTAAAATAACTATTATTTTGATTGTTTGGGTTGGTCGTAACAAAATACTGGTCACCTGGCATAGCACTTGGGCATGCACCCCCACAATAGGTAAATCCTGAATTCGTAAACCCTGTGTTTCCAGCCTCAAAGTCCCCATTTGTTATTAACTCAGTACCTGGAGTAGCTGGGCACATTTGCGCTAAAATTGGTTTCATCCCAAAGAAAATAAAAGTCAATGTGATGATAAATTTTAATTTGTTCATATTCATGATTTTATAAGTCATTTTTCCCCTTACTAAGTAGACCTTATATTGTTATTTATACCATTTATACGGGAATACAAACGATAGTAACTTGAATAAATCATGTTTTTTATTGAATAAATATAAATTTATATTCGCTGATGGTAATAAAGCGGTCTTATATCGCTACTAAAAAATAAAAAAATAACGCTTAATATTTATATTATTGAAAAACAATATATTACATTAATATTTTTTGGACGTAGCTTCCCTTTCATGCGCTATAAGCCCATTTTTATAACCTCAATAATATCCAAAAAATATTTTTTCTCTTTAAAAAAACTTACTCCTTATTTAATTTCACAATTTCAATAGTAGATCCAGTCATTATTTTCAGGAAATAAAAACCCGAAACAAATTCTTGTCCCAGCGAATATATTTCTCCTGCTTTTAACCCTTTTCTAAAACATAGTATTTCACCCAATCCATTTAACATAATTATATCGTATTCTTTTTCATTTGAGATCATTTGCACCTTTACTTCTTTTGTAAATGGATTAGGATAAACCAAAGTAGAATTCAAAACATTCTGATCTAACTTGACAATTGAACTATAATTTTTATTTTTATTCAAATCTACTTCCACTATTCTATAATATACAATGGCATTATTTGAAAAAGTCGTTTTGTCAATAAAATTATAAGAATGTGAAACGGTTGAATTTCCCTCAGCCTCCACATTACCTATCGATTCAAAGCTTTTGCCATCACTACTTTTTTCTATTATAAAATAATCGCTGCTTTTTTCTGTAGCCGTTTCCCATACCAACAAATTTCCATTGGTAGATTTCATTACTTCAAAATTTAACCACTCCACAGGTGCTGCACAATTTTTTGTTGCACAAATAAATGCTCTTCCGCAGGAATAAACATTTCCTGCTGTAAAATTCCAATTCAACGCGTTTCCATAATTGGTAGTTTCGTTTCCATAATTATACGATTTGTTTACTGCGATAGCGTTATGTCCAGTGTTATCGATGTATGGGAAGGCCCCAGCACAGTTGAAGTAGGTATAATTTGCACCGCTTATTTCAAGCCAATAAATTGTTCCGGTTGCTACTCCGGTAAGGGAAGCATTAATCAACAATGTTCTGATCGTTGTAATACTTGGGTAAGAATAACTTGTTACGGCTGAACTAAAAAACAAAGCTCCTTTCGTATTTAAGGTGCAACCACATCCCCCGTTGTATGGTCCTCCTGTTGGATTGTTGGAATATATATTTACAACATAATTATCCGTACCAGCATAACCATAACCTGGTTGTATCACGTCTACTGAATTCAATGTCATGTTCTGGTAAACCGTAAACATCATTGAAGAAGCATTACCACTTGAAGAGGAGCCCGCACATGGAGGTGATGCGGATGCTGCACCAACAGAACCATTGTAACTGGAATAATCTTCTGCATATAATCCTGATGCGCAACCGGGAGTCGTTGTATTTGTAGCTGTATAAGCGGGACTAATCGTAGGATTCATATCGCTTGGATTAAGCGCTGTACCACCTGATGCTACGGTGTACCATTTTACTTGTGTTGTTCCTGTTACAGAAAAAGAGGAAGTATTTCCAATATCACAAAATGTTCCAGTCCCGGAAAATCCTGCGGTAGGAACTGAAATTGTTATTTGATCTGTTGCTGTTCCACAACCTGCACGAGAAACATCTAATTTATAAGTGCCGGGAGCGGTAGCAGTATAATTTGTAGCCGTACCTCCTGAACCAGCAGGAATTGGTGTTCCATTCAACGACCATTGGACTGTAGCAGGAGGAGTAGCTACTCCAGAGGTGAGCAATTCGTTAATGGGGGCACAACGAATTTTATTCGGACCAAGCTCTACGTTAAACTGACTTATAAATATTACAGAGTCTGTCCTTGGACAACCCACTATCGTATCATAACATAAATAATATTTCGTGCCATTTGCCGGTGCGGATGCTACACTGTACGTACTGGCTACACCTATACTTGTACCACCTGAATTTTTCCAGTTGAGTCCATAGCCTGCTCCAAGAGAAGGATTCAAGACATATGGAAATGCTACGTTACAAGTTGATATAGTATCCAGCAAAGCGCTTGTTTTTCCTAAAGTATTTAAGTTTCCGATATTCGCACAACTGGTGCTAAACGAAATATCATCCAACCCAAGATCATTCCCTCCATTGCCTGGCTGAAGATTTTCAATGCGAATAGTTATAGGTCCACTTACTGCAAGAGAATTCCATGTGATGAAAAATTGTTTCCAGTTATGGTCCGTACTATCCACCCGAACAGTGGCTCCTACCTGAACACCATTAATAGAGAACCTAAGTAAGGGAGAGTTTTCATATTTTCCATTGGAAGCAAAATAAGCTGTGTTATTGTTGACGTTGGCAAACCATGCGGAGAAAAAATAAGTGGTGCTTGCCAAAACAGTTACATTCGTTCGATATAAGTCCAAACCCAGCGTTCCGTTTACATCTGTCACAAGCATATTTCCGGTACCTGTAGTATGATCTCCCATCACCGCAAAATAACCGGCATCCATTAAGTTAGGATTCGTACCTACCCCATAATTACCAATATTAACTGTTGGAGTGCTGTAGGTATAATCAGAAGCAAAACCTGTATTGCCAGCGGAAAAATTACCGTTAGTAATAAGTTCTGTGCCTGCAGCCTTCGGACATATTTGTCCGTCAACCTGTTTTGAAAGGACAGTGAGGATGAATAGTATATAAAATATTTTTTTCATCACTCCTTACTAATTTTTATTACTTCAAATCCTGATGCTTTATTTATTCTAAGGAAATAAATTCCTGCAGAAAATTCTTTCCCGAATGTATAGGACTCTTCCCCTTTTAACAATTCGCTTTGTTCTACTGGCTGACCAAGAATATTCGTAACCGTAACGCTGTATTCTTTTTCACCAGAAAATACTTGTAAGGTAACTTCCTTTGTAAATGGATTTGGGTACACTAAAATTGAATTAGCAACCGCTGAATTTAGCTCGACAATAGAACTGTACTTTTTAGTTCCATCAAAATCTACTTGAGCTAATCTATAATAAAGTTCTGCTTGTGGTACGTTCTTGTCCGTGAAACTATACTCTGTACTACTAGTGCTGTTGCCTTTGCTTTTTACAAAAGTTGTTTTTTGAAAATGAATTCCGTCTTTAGAATTTTCCAGCTCGAAATAATTATTATTTGTTTCACTGGCCGTAGACCATGTGAGCAAAGCATCATGCCCTGTTCTGTTTCCTTTGAAATTAATTAGTTCTACCGGTGTGGCAACATTGCACGTTACCACCACTTGTGAAGAAATATTATTGATACCATAAACACTTGCGTATCCAATATTCGTAATAAAATTAACGCAACTTGTTACAGTAGCTTGAAATGTTCGAATCGTAGAAGTTCCTGCCAATATTGGTCCTGCCACTGTAGGCCAAGTGATGGTAGACCCCGTTAGTGTTCCACTATTTGATATGCTGGCAACGATCGTACTCAATTGTGCCGGAACTGGATCCGTCATGACCAGATCGAAAGAAGAATCGAAATGTGTTTTCCAGGCGGTGATATTTTGTTGGGAGCCATTTGCATAAATCCCTACATAACCTGGAGTTAATTGTGTTATACCTGAAATTACTTTTAGTGGTGCACCGGAATAATCATTTACATAGATATACAATTTATCGTCGATTAATTCTGTTCGAATATTAATTGGATCGTAGCTGCCACTGTAGGCTAAGTTTGTAAAAGTAGTGAGTAGTGTGTTATTATTGTAAACTGAAAAATTGATCGTATTATTTCCCATAGGATTTGGAGTTATATCCAGACGCACCCCTTGAAAACTTGCCTGACCTGGTG
>JANYCO010000090.1 GCA_025360235.1 Cytophagales bacterium | reverse complement strand
AAAAATTTGCCCCAGTTTTTTTGAAAACTTGACTCTTTACTATTTACAATTAACTCATTCCATTAAAAAATTTCTAACAACCTTTTATCCGAAAAATCTTTCACGATAAACGCCGTATTTAGCAATTCATGTTCTTCGTGTGTAGTGCTGAGCCCTATCACTTTTATTTTTGCAGCATGGGCTGCTTTTATTCCTGTGGGTGAATCTTCAAATACTACACAATCATCGGTGGAATGGCCCAGTAGTTCGGCCGCTTTCAGATAAATATCCGGAGCTGGTTTCCCTTCTTTTACCATAGTAGCATTTACGAGCGCTTTAAAATATTTCCGAATACCTGTTTCATCTAAAACAAAATCAATATTCTCGAAAGGTCCATTGCTTGCTACTGCACATGGTATGTCTTTTCTATAGGCCCGCTCAAGCAATTCCAATAACCCATGTGCAGGTTTTATACTTGGCTTAAAAATTTCTCTGTAAATGGCTTCCTTTTCGAAAGCCAGTTCATTTATTCTTTGCGGTGAAATAGATTCTCCAAAAAGAAAAGACAGAATCATTTCATTAGTACGACCGGTAATTTTAGTATTGTAAAGTTCCGGTGTAAATTTTATATTATACTTCTCACAAAAAATTTCAAACGAACGATAATGAAACTCATCATTATCAACCAACACACCATCCATGTCAAAAATTAGGGCGGAAAATTTCATGATTAATAAGTATAAGTATTCCCCTGATAGGTTATTGTTAATTTTTTCTCTGCGAATGCTTCTACCCGTCCTATTATTCTGGAATCAATATTAAATGACTTCCCAATAGCTATAAGATCACTGGCATATTTTTCATCAATATAAATCTCGAGACGATGTCCCATATTGAATACTTTATACATCTCTTTCCAATCCGTACCGCTCTCTTGTTGTATCAACTTAAACAAAGGAGGAACATCAAAAAGATTGTCTTTAATAATATGAAAATTGTCTACAAAATGAAGAATTTTTGTTTGTGCTCCACCACTGCAATGGATAATACCTCCGATAACACTCAGATAATTTTTTAACACTTCTTTAACCAAAGGTGCATAGGTACGTGTAGGAGAAAGCACCAATTTACCAATATCTATTGGTAATCCTTCATACTTATCTGTAAGTTTTCTACTTCCTGAATACACCAGTTCCTTAGGTACGGACGGATCAAAACTTTCAGGATATTTTTCTGACAGTACTTTTGAGAACACATCATGACGTGCAGAGGTGAGGCCGTTGCTTCCCATGCCTCCATTGTATTCTGTCTCATAACTTGCTTGCCCAAACGAAGCGAAACCTACTATTACTTGGCCAGCTTTAATGGCTGAATTAGTAATGACTTCGCTTCGTTTCATTCTGCAAGTTACTGTACTGTCAACAATGATTGTGCGCACCAGATCCCCTACATCAGCAGTTTCTCCTCCTGTGCTGTAAATATCAACGCCAAAATTTCGCAACATTTCCAACACTTCTTCAGTCCCGTTGATGATAGCAGAAATAACTTCTCCCGGTACGAGATTTTTATTTCTTCCAATAGTAGAAGAGAGTAATATTTTATCTGTAGCTCCTATACACAACAAGTCATCGGTATTCATGACAATTGCATCCTGTGCTATGCCTTTCCATACCGACATGTCTCCTGTTTCTTTCCAATAAAGATACGCCAGAGAAGATTTTGTTCCTGCTCCATCAGCATGCATGATGTTGCAATACTCAGGGTCACCACCAAGTATATCCGGAATAACTTTACAAAACGCTTTAGGAAAAATTCCCTTATCGATATTTTTGATAGCGTTGTGTACGTCTTCCTTCGAAGCTGAAACTCCACGTTGTGTATAACGGTCACTCATTTTTATAATAAGTAAAAAGTTTAAAGTTCAACGTCTAAAAAAATTAGACGTTGAACTTTAGACTCATAAACTATTTTTTAGTTGCGCTTAGCACAGGTTTTGTCGATTTAGTTTCTACCTGTTTTTTAGCTACTTCTGCTTTCTTCGTCCATAGATCAAGGATCATAGGAACCGCAATGAAGATTGTAGAATAAGAACCAAACACCACACCTATTAATAGTGCGAAGGAAAACCCTTTCAGTGATTCACCACCAAATACAAACAAGATAACAACCACCATCAATACGGTGAATGTAGTCATGATGGTACGACTTAATGTGTAATTAATTGCTTTGTTGATCAATTCGCCAAGCTCTTC
>JANYCO010000084.1 GCA_025360235.1 Cytophagales bacterium | reverse complement strand
CTTTTGCTTTTGTAGAATCACTGTAAATAGCGGCTACATCACCCTCTCTCTTAGGGACAATCTCATAATTAACTTTTACCCCTGATACTTTTTCAAAGGTTTGAATAGCTTCTAAAACTGAAACACCATCTCCAGATCCTAAATTGAAGAGAGAATATTTTTCTTTGTTTTTTTTCTGAACCAGAAAATTTAACGAAGCTACATGAGCTAATGCTATATCTACTACATGGACGTAATCCCTGATGCAGGAGCCATCACGAGTTGGATAAGTATTGCCAAACACATACATTTTGGCCCTTTCTCCCGCAGCTGTCTGGCAAATAACAGGCACTAAGTTGTTAGGAATATCACTAGGAAGTTCACCAATAAGCCCAGAAGGGTCTGCACCAACGGGGTTAAAATAACGGAGCAAAACAAAATTCATTTTTGATTTTTCAGAAATGAACATAATCATTTGCTCTGCAATTAACTTGGTGTGTGCATAAGGTGATAAAGTAGGAGACAGCGATGTCTCTTCCGTAACGGGGAGACTCGATACATCGCCATATACAGAGCAGGAAGATGAGAAAATGAAATTTTCAACATTATTCTCTTCACTACACTTTATTATGTTTAAAAGTGATTCTAAGTTATTTTTGTAATACCTAATAGGGTCATTGACCGACTGAGGTACAGACTTTAGCGCTGCAAAATGGATAACCCCAACAATAGAATTATGCGTTTTGAAAAAATCCCGAAGCGTTTCAAGGTTGCATAAATCGATACAATGATTCTTTATCGATTTTCCTGTTATCTCCTTTATTCTATGGAGTGTTTGTTCTGAAGAGTTGACGTAATTGTCAATCGAAATTACTTGATAATCAGTAGACTTAAGAATTTCGATGATGGTCTGAGAACCGATATATCCACAACCGCCGGTTACAAGGATGCTTTTCATGTTCAAATTAATTATAGATGTCAGAGTATACATGCTCTGCTATTTCAAAACTACGATATTTCTCTGCTATTTTTCTAATTTTTTGCTTTATTTGTTCTATGTCTGACTGTAGAATATGATCTATTTGTTTAATAGCTCTAAGATATTCGTCTTTATCCAAAGAGTTAAGCACTACTCCAATCTGCTCCTTTTCTATGATCTCTGAATCATCAGAGATATCCTTGGTAATAACTACGGGCAAACCCAATGCCCAATATTCCCCATCCTTTATTGGGGTGCAAAAACGTTTGCTTGGAACAGATTTTACCGGAGTAATGGCAAAATCGGCTAACCCCATGTATAAAGGAATTTCTGAGTGGTTTACAAATTTAGAAACGATTATCTCAGAAGGTAAACCAGCCTGCATGCAAAACTGCTCTATTTCGGCCCTTTTATGAGAAGTAAGTAACAAGAAGCAAAAATGTTCTCCAAAATATTCGTAAGCCACTTTTACAAAGTCAAAGACCTCTTTATCCAAATAAATACCCCCAAATTTTCCAGCATATAGAAGTACTATTTTATCCTTTAAGTTCAATTCTTTTAACAACTCTTGGTCCCTTAATTTATTCAGCCCAAAAAGTGCTAAATCTACACAGGCAGGTTTTACATAAAATTTATCAAAAATTGCATTGTATTTAATTTTCGCATATTGCTCCATCCCTTGAGTTGCTGAGATTATGACAGATGCGCGTCGAGACATTAATTTTTCAAAGAAAAATAAAAATCTAAATTTCAAACCTCCTTTTTGCCATGTACCATTTTCAACCATTGCTTCCGCATGAGGTTCATAGCTGTCTATTACAAGTTTAGCACCAGTAATAACAGAAATTATATATCCAATTATTCCCGGAGGAGTGCACCATAAGTGAATCACTTTAATTTTATTGCGAAGACAAAAAAATATCAAGCTTATCAATTGCGTAAATCCAATCAAATAAGACAATGTCCCATATTTAGTATATGCCGAAGGTATCCAAGTAATACCTGATCCAATAAGTTGTTCTTTTATTTTCTTTACCTCTGTTTCAGATAATGCCTTATCTTCCATGGTTCGGAGCCAAATATTATTTTTTGCAGAAAGTTTTTTCCTTATTATCTTTACATACGGAAGCGTATAGGTCTGAATAAGGGCGTCTTTAAAGGGCCAGTAAGTTAATATTAAGATATTTTTCGAATACATGACTGAATTAATCGAATAATTTTTTTGCCAATTATACATTTGATCAATAATTTTAAGGCACCTACAGATAAGCCATTGTATTTTATAAATAACCTCCAATAATATAACGATTTCAGTTTGTGGAAATCTATATAATAATGGATGGCACAAAACCGATAGGTAGCTGCCCATAACTTTATTTCATCCTCTTTGGTTAGGGCAACTTTTTCTATAATTATTTTTGAGGATAAAATCATTTTGTTTGAAAGGATGAAAGCCTCTGATTTCATGGACCTCAAAGGATGGTCTCTCATTAATATGGTAATATCATCCGTAACTAAAATTTGATTATTTGATAGGTTTTCAAACAGAAAAACCCAATCTTCCATAGTCGAAACCGCTCGATCGGTTTCAAAAAATTTGATTTGATCGACATCATTTCGCAAGCAAAAATTCACTCCAAATGGATTTCCATGCAAAAGGAGCTCTATGC
>JANYCO010000061.1 GCA_025360235.1 Cytophagales bacterium | reverse complement strand
ATCGCCTCCGGTACTTCCATTGATTATAATTTTTAATTCATTGCCGGAAGGATTTGGGAAAACTAGAATTGGATTTTCCTCAATCCCTTCTATAGTAGTAGTAAGTGGAGTGCCACAAGACGGAGTAGAAATAATTCTTGCAAGCATATTTATGTATCGGGCTTGTCCGTATATGCCTGGTTCAGTAATAGTATAGGATGCTTCCTGATAAGAGCCATTCCAGCCTGTGTTCCAGTCCTTGTAGGATTTCATTGCCGGCTGTCCTGCCGGTGGACTGATAGTCGCACTTCCTCCGTCGGTTACATAATTTGGATTTGGTCCGCCAACCAGATACCCAGGTGCCGGACCGTTAGCTGAAGTTTTTGCATTGTCCCAAATTGTTCCGTCGGCAAACCAGTAATGGTAAATTTCGTTTATTGAATTTTCTGCGCCATAATTTTTCATATTGGAAAGGTAAACCAGTCCTTGCGGATTTACACCGTGCAGATAATGCAAATGTCCTTCGGCAATGTCAAGATACTTTTGATTGTTCGATGGGTCTATGTTGTAATAAATTTTATCGAGACTGATAATTCCTGCACCGCAGTGGGTATTATTACTTGACCAAGTATATGACCAATCAGGAAGAGGTGAACGATAGGCATCCTGGTTTCCATTCCAGACAGGTAAGTAAAATTGATTTTGCGCATAGTCTGTAGTGAAGTTGGTCAGAATATTATTTTTTACTGTGGCGGTGGCTCCTGCTATTTCTGAATAACGTAACATTGCTTCTGCAACATGTGTTCTGTTGGCTTCCCAATAAGTTATGTTATATGGTTTTACCGTTGTGTAATTATTGTCAAAATAGGTTTTGTATTGTGGATCTGCTGTTGCTTCCCATAAATAAAGAGATGCTACCAGTTCAGCCCCGTAAAAATCATCTGCAGCATTAAAATCAGCATCGCCTGCTTTTATAGATTGATCGTCACAATTGCTTACGTAAGTTGAATTTGCTTGTACATAAGTCCAGGACAATTGGGCTTTACTTAACAAAGAAGTAGCATAAGAAGAATATAAAGCAAAATCTTTCAAAACGGTAGAAGACAAAGAAAATACAGCGGCAAGAGTGATGGCCGCAGAGTTGCATTTCTGAACATAGTACCGGGAACGTTTATCCGCGCTTGGCGGACTGTCAGAACCCCATACGTCGACACCTACTTTTAAGTAAGAAGAGCCATCAAGAGAATCCTGCATTTTTAGGAGCCAGTCCAGTTCCCATTTTACTTCATCAAGAATGTCGGGTACGCCGTTTCCGGATTCGGGTATTCCCCAATTGTCTTTAAATGCTGTGGGATTTTTCCGATAAGCTTCTAAAAGATTACAAAGAGTTTCTAGCGTAAACGTTACATACTTGTCATAATCTCCCGCATCGTACCATCCACCACTCACATCTCTTTTTAAGGCTACGTTCGTTTTGTCCCAGGCTGCAAAGGCGTCTGTATCCTGATTTACGTCACTGAAGTCTAAGCCATCTGTCCACTTTACGCCTGCGTATATAGCGGTCTTCGCAAGATTGCAGCGTTGGTAATAATACATCCGGCAAGCATGTTTTAGAACATCATCATAAACATAATCGTTAATATCAAAAGTGTATGACGCTACATTTTTCCCTTTATCAAATACATAATAACTTCCTGAAACAGTAAGCGTGGAGAAATCAAACCACCAGCACTTATCACCTGACTGCGTATGGGTAGCACCAGCGTTCCAGCTTGTGATTGTACCGGAGTATACCGTTTGGTGGGTAGAAGCATTTCTTATTTCGTATTGATTGACTCCAAGTGAGGGGCTAAAATTTTCAGCTGCGTTATATCCGGTTTGAGGATCCACAATGACAGCCACTTTAGAGGAGGAGCACCGATAGCCAAATTGGTCTACTTTAATATATTTGCTAATCGTTGGAGCTCCTTCAGCAATAAATGAAATAGATAGAGTCAACACTAGTAGATGGAATATTTTCATTTTATCAATTTAAATTTTTGAGCTGGCAGAGCATGGCCCATGGTCTAATGTGAATATAGTCAAAATTAGGGAATAGTTAAATCATTCGTATTCAGCAATCTTTTGACGGTTAAATTGCATATATTTGTATTAGGAGTTTAAATAAACATAAAAATACAACTATGGGCTTTGTTAAAGAATTTAAAGAATTTGCAATTAAAGGAAATGTAATGGATATGGCCGTGGGGGTCATTATTGGCGCTGCATTTAGTAAAATTGTTTCTTCATTAGTAAATGATATTATCATGCCTCCTGTCAGTTTGATTTTGGGAGACAAAGGATTTACAGAATTCTTTTATGCGCTTGACGGTAAAACGTATGAAAGTTTAGCTAAAGCAAAGGAAGCAGGTGCGCCAGTATTAGCCTATGGAAATTTTATCCAGATAATAATTGATTTTACAATATTGGCAATTGTCATTTTTCTAATGATCAAAGGAATTAATTCCATGAAGAAAAAAGAAGCCGCTGCCGCTCCTCCTGAACCAACAGCCTCAGAAAAACTTTTGATGGAAATAAGAGATTCTTTGAAAAAAAATTAAAAATTTTATTATTATGAGAGGGTTAGTTTTTGTTGGTTTATTTAATTTAATGTGTATTGTTGGATACAGTCAGGATTCTACTGCGGTAAAGGATACTCAATATTGGCACAGAGGAACTACGCTTTCTATAAATCTATCCCAAACGAGTCTTACTAACTGGAATGCGGGCGGACAAAATGCAATTGCCTATAACGCGCTTTCTTCTTCTTTTGTCAATTATGAAAAAGAAAAGCTTGTATACAGTAATGCCTTGACCATGGCTTTTGGTCAATCCAATCTTGCAGGAAAAGGATGGAGGAAAACAGACGATCGTTTATATTATATCAGTAAATTGTCGCATAAAAAATCAGAAAAACTTAGATACACTGTTTACCTGGATTTTCTTACGCAATTTGCAGATGGGAAAAATTATATACAAAGTGCAGGAAACCCATCTCGAGACTCTGCTGTTTTAGTTTCTAAATTTTTATCTCGTGGATACAGCACACTGGCATTAGGGATGGAGTATACACCTCTACCCGGCATGTTTATTTTCTTCTCTCCTGTTACCATGAAAACCACAATTGTAGGATATCAGGCTTTTGCAAATGCAGGTGCTTTTGGAGTAAGGCCGGAGTATATAAATAAAAATACAGGAAAAAGAGTCGCAGGTAGCAATTTTCTTTTTGAGCCAGGCGCCATGTTAGATATGATTTATAAAAAAGATCTGGCAAAAAATATTACAGTTCAGACAAAAGTATCTTTGTTCTGGGCATATATGAGAAGAAACTATGCTATTAATCAAGCCACAGGTTCTTTTAAAAATGATAGTTATGTCTTCTATAAAAATGTAGACGTGATGTGGGATTTTTCCTTGGTAATGAAAGTGACCAAATACATTACCGCAAGTGTTACTACTTCGCTTATTTATGATGATGATATTAATGTCTTCAGGTCAAAATATGCAAGTGATCCTACCAATCCAAAAGCGTATGGCCCGGCAATACAATTCAAACAGGTTCTGGGTTTTGGTATACAAGGGACTTTTAAGTCTAAATAAGATACTTAAACGCAATGATTCCGATGTTTTTTGAAGAAAAATAATTACCTTTCGTAAGAAGAAGGTATATATAATGATTGTTTTCGATGCGTTTCATGGAAAATGCAATGAAGAACTTTTAATTCATTAAATTAAATCATATTAAATTAACGTACCATGAAAAAAAGTTTACTGGCATTAGCCTTTTTTACCATCATTACAACAGGAATAGCTCAAATAGTTTTAACTACACCGGTGCCGAAATATGGCTGTCCGAATACATCTCATAATGTAACTGTTGGAGTTAAAAATACAACAGGCTTCACCATTCCGGCGGGCTTTATAACTGGCATTACTACTACTATTAAAAATAATGTAGGTACTGTACTTAAAACCAATACACAGTCTTATGCCGCCGCTGTACTAAATGGGGATACCGCATTTGTAACAATACCTAGTATACCTTTTCAGGGAGCCATGATTTGTAATATTGATATCTCGGTAAACTATACGCTTCCGTCCCCTGGGTCTTATACTACTACAGGTACTTATGTTGTTCAAACGCCTCAAGATTTAGTTATTCAGGAGAATCCTGTTGGCACGCTTGAATCTGTGACAGCTCTGGATTCCTATAGTGTTCGTTATTACAAAAATGCTGTTTATACCAGCTATATGAACCAATCTATAACTGGAATATATACCCCTTCTGTTTCTGGCAGTTATACAGCAAAAGCATACGAACCTATTTCGGGGTGCAAATCAGCAAACGCTTCCAATGCTGTTGCGATTGCTGTCGTGGCTTCTACTCTTGAAAGTCAAAAGATAAATATTTCTGTTTACCCAAATCCAATGGCTTCTTCTTTGACAATCTCTACAGGTCTTACCAATCCATTAACCTATGAGTTATTCGACATAAATGGAAGCAGTGTCCGTAAATCTGATTTTACTTCTGTGGCTAATATGAGTGTCGAAAATCTGAAAGCAGGAGCATACGTGCTGGTTATAAAAGAGAATGGACAACAAGTTGCTTCTTATCAATTGGTGAAGTAATTAAGAGATAAAAAAATATTTTGGGAAGGTCTCTGCTTTAGCCAGAGACCTTTTCTATTTCTAATTAAGACACTCTGCAACTAATCCCTTCCATTATTTTCAACTCTTCCATAAGTTCATTAGAAGGAGTCACCTTGTATTTTCTGGAAAACATTTTTAAAGAAACGTTTTCATTTGTATCGACTAGTACGAGTTCAAGATTGCAGGTGCCTTTGTGCGTTCCGAAAAGAGTTTCCATTTTATCCAGCACAACTTCTGTAAATGCTGAAATATTTACACTTACTGAAACGTTTTTACAGACTTTGCTTCTTACATCTGGTAAGAGTTGTATATTCTGAATTTTAAATTCAAAATTATCTTCCTGTTTCCATCTCGTCCCAACTTTTCCTTTTAAGAATAAAAACTCTCCTGGATTTATAAAGTGTGCGTTCTTTAAATAGTCTTCGCCAAACAAAGCCATATCCGCAGAGCCATTATAGTCTTCGATCTTAAATAAGACAAAGGACTTTCCTGTCTGCGTCTGGCGCACGTTTACACTGGTCACGATGCCTGCAAAAGAAATTTCTTTACCGTTTAATTCTTTTAATTTATCAGGGGCAATAGATTGCGTATTTCCCGAACATAAATTTTCCAACTCAAATCGATATTGGTCCAATGGGTGTCCTGAAATATAAAAGCCTACAATTTCTTTTTCTTTTTTCAGTGTGTCAATGTCCGACCAGGGATCACATTCCGGCATTTTTGGTTTGGCTACTTCTCCGCCTCCGCCACTGCCAAATAAACTTACCTGGGAAGCATCTTTGTCCTGCTGCCAGGCATTTCCATAACGAATGATCTTTTCGATCATGTGCGTAGTGTCCTTGTCGGAAAGCTGGAAGAATTGCGCGCGGTGATGGCCAAAAGAATCAAAAGCTCCGGCAAGTGCGAAACTTTCAAATGTCTTTTTGTTCATCGTGCGGAGATTTACACGTTGCGCCAAATTAAATATATCGGTATAATGTCCGTTTTCATCGCGCTCTGCTATCACGGACGAAATGGCGGCTTCACCAGCACCCTTTATAGCCCCAAGGCCAAAGCGAATTTTACCTTCTTTGTTGGCATCGAAATTCATGGAAGATTCATTCACGTCAGGACCTAAAACAGTGCAGCCAATTTTTTTACACTCGTCCATGAAAAAGGAAACCTTGTCAATATTGTTCATGTTGTGTGTAAGCACGGAAGCCATATATTCCGCAGGGTAATGCGCCTTAAGCCATGCAGTCTGAAAAGCAACGAAGGCATAACAAGTAGAGTGCGATTTGTTGAATGCGTATTGTGCAAATGCTTCCCAGTCGGTCCATATTTTTTCTAATTTTTCAGCAGGGTGTCCATTGGCCATAGCTCCTTCCATGAATTTGGATTTCATCTTATCTAGCGTAGCCTTATCTTTTTTACCCATTGCTTTACGCAAAACGTCGGCATCTCCTTTGGAGAAGCTTGCTATTTTTTGCGAAAGCAACATCACCTGTTCCTGATACACCGTAATCCCATATGTATCTTTCAGGTATTGCTCCATCTCTGGTAAATCGTAGGTGATGGCTTCTTTACCAAGTTTACGTCGGATGTAGGCAGGGATATATTCCATTGGTCCCGGACGGTACAAAGCGTTCATCGCAATCAGGTCACCAAAGGTATCGGGTTTCAGAGCAGTTAAATGTTTTTGCATTCCTGGTGACTCAAATTGAAACGTACCATTCGTTTCACCTCTTTGATATAACTCGTATGTTTTTTTATCTTCGAGATCCACCTCGTCCATGTCCATCACTACACCATGGTTTTTCTTGATCATTACCAACGCATCTTTGATGATCGTCAATGTTTTCAAACCAAGAAAGTCCATCTTGATTACGCCTGCATCTTCAATTACTCTTCCATCGTATTGGGTAAGAAGTAAGGTAGACTCTTTGGAAGTAGCAACCGGAATTAAATCTGTTAAGTCATAAGGAGCAATGATGATTCCTGCCGCATGTACACCGGTACCTCTTACAGATCCCTCCAGTACCAGGGCTTCACGCAATACATCCGTTTCTAATCCTTTTCCTTTTTCAAGTATTTCTCTTAATTTTTTTACACCTTCTAAATCTTCCGTAGTTAAATCTTCTTCGAGTGTTCTTTCTTTTTCGTCTTTCGGATCTTTTTTATCCGACTTTTTCATCGGGCCTTTCAGAAGCCAGTTGAGTTCAATACCTGGTTTTTCAGGAACCAATTTCGCCAGTGCATTCGAGTCTTGCAGCGGGAGATCCAATACCCGCGCCACATCTTTAATACTCATCTTCGCAGCCATAGAGCCGTAGGTCACAATTTGTGCTACCTGGTTCTGACCATATTTTTCTACCACATAATCGATCACTTTTTGACGACCGGCATCGTCAAAGTCCGTATCAATATCGGGCATGCTCTTAC
>JANYCO010000049.1 GCA_025360235.1 Cytophagales bacterium | reverse complement strand
CTTTTGGAAGTGGATCACGTTCTTCTAATAAAGCAGCAACATCTGTAGCCAAAGCCAGTAAATTATTTTCTTCTCCTTCCAATAAAAGATGTGCAATCCTTGGGTTAGTGGGAAGACGAAGCATTGCCTTTCCCTTTTCTGTAATTCTATTTTTATCAAGCGCACCGAGTTGAGTTAACAATTCTTTCGCCTGATTGACACTACCAGCCAAAGGAGGAGTTAGCCAGGTAAGCGACCGAATATCGTCTACCCCCCATTGTGAAAGCTCTAACATAGTTGGAGAAAGGTCTGCTTCCAATATTTCAGGTGTACGGTGTGGCAAAAGATGTTGGTGTGTACCTTCACTCCACAGTCGGTAACATACGCCAGGACCAAGCCTTCCGGCCCTTCCGGCACGTTGGTCTGCCGCGTCTTTAGTTACTTTTATCGTTTCTAATTTTGTAAGTCCGCTGCGCAGATCAAATTTTGGAACTCTCGCCGTACCAGAATCCACTACAATTTTAATTCCTTCAATCGTGAGACTGGTTTCGGCAATGGAGGTAGCAAGCACAATTTTTCTATATCCGGATGGATGTGGTAAAATTGCTTCTTGCTGTTTCTGTTGTGGCAAATCACCATACAAGGGATGAATACTTACAGCGGTTAATTCCTTTTCCAGAAGTTCTTGTGTTCTCATTATTTCTCCTGCACCCGGAAGGAAAGCAAGAATATCTCCTTCTTCTTTCTCCAATGCTTTCCGGATCACCCTTGCCATTTGAAGCGGTAACGGAGTATTTGTTTCCTGAGGGAAATAATGATAACGAATTGGATATTGTCGCCCTTGACTTGTAAGGATGGTAGCATTTCCCAAAAGAGAGGAAAGTAGTTGTCCGTCGAGTGTAGCCGACATGATGATCATTTTAAGATCTTCTCTCAGTACTTGCTGAATATCTCTGCATAGCGCCAAAGAAAGGTCCGCATGAAGACTTCTTTCGTGAAATTCATCAAAAATCACCAAACCCACACCTTCCAGCGAATTGTCATGTTGTAACATCCTTGTTAGAATCCCTTCTGTTACTACTTCCAGACGTGTTTGTTTGCTGACCTTATTTTCAAAACGAACTCTATAACCAACCGTTTCTCCAACGGATTCATTAAGGAGACTTGCCATACGGTTGGCTACTGCTCTTGCAGCGAGACGGCGCGGTTCCAGCATCAGGATTTTTTTTCCGACTAACCAACTTTCATTTAAAAGTTCTAATGGAAGCACGGTACTCTTCCCAGCTCCGGGAGGAGCCTGTAGAATAATAATATTTTCCTTCGCTAACTTTTGTTTAAGTTCGGGGATAATTTCTTGTATAGGGAGCTGTTCTGTCATTATTATTTTAAATCCAAAACCTAAGCGCAACAGTATATAAATAACTGCAGTGATTTTTTAATGCAAGGGACGCAAAGGTTTCGCAAAGAGCACAAATTGTGTTTTAGAACATAAAGGTCAGAAAAAATATGCTCATAAGTGAAAAATAATTTATATTTGATTTATATGAAAAAATCAGATATAAACCCGATGCCTGAGTTTTTTGACCGTTATATAAATCTGGCGGAAGACGAGGAGGTTATTGTTTCTCTTGAAAGAAATTTAAAAGCATTAGAAACGCTCGATGTTAAACAGTTAAATACACTTGGCGATAAAGTATATGCTCCAGGCAAATGGACCATCAAAGATATCTTCCAGCACCTGATCGACAATGAGCGGATTCAAAGTTACCGGGCACTTAGAATTGCAAGGAACGATAAAACGATAATGCCAGGCTACGATGAGAATTTATTAGCACAAAACACAACCGCCTCTCAACAAACACTGCAAAGTCTAATTGAAGAATTTAAACTTGTGCGTAAGTCAAGCATTGTTTTGTTTAAGCGTTTTACGGACGAGATGCTTCAGAGAAAAGGCGTTTGTTCTGGTATTGAAATATCTGTTTTGGCACTGGGTTTTCAGCTATCCGGTCATCAGATTCATCATTTAAAAGTAATCAGGGAACGGTATTTACCTTTATTATAATTTCCCTTATGACACAAAAAATAAACTATAAAATTTTATTCCTGGTTTTCCTTCTAACGATTTTATTGTCCAGTTGGCCCAACTTTCATCCTGAAGAACATCTTGGATTAAGTTATCACTGGGCTTTGGATATTTTATTTCACAGTTCTTATTATTTTGCCATTACTTTTATTTTAGCATTATTTTTTTCAGCCAATACAAAATTATATTGGATATATATTGTTGTATTGGGTACTTCAATTGTTTTGGAAATTGCACAACAGTGGATTCCGCAGAGAACTTCCTCATGGTTGGATATTCTTAGTAATGTTATTGGGACTACTACAGGGTTAGGTACTTTTATACTTTTTGAAAAAATATAC
>JANYCO010000019.1 GCA_025360235.1 Cytophagales bacterium | reverse complement strand
GTCAATCTAACTAAGTAATTCTTTTCTCCCTTCTCATTATAATAAATAGATAAACCTTTTACTTCATTTCTAACATAATGTTCTTCCAATTTTTTCTTCCCGTTCTCATACCAATAAACAGCAAGACCCTCCATATTATTATTTTTGTAATAGACCCTTCGCTCTCTATTGCCATTTTTATGAAACCATAGCCATTTGCCATGACTGGAGCAACCCATGGATGTTTTCTTCTTGCGACCCTTGTATTTCAGATTTCCATTTTCATACCACTCTTTAAACATCCCACCACTGCATTCCCTCTTCCTATTAAAATGCCACATCCTTTTCTTTTTCCCATTCTCATAAAACCATGTACACCTCCGAACTCCAAAGCCTTCACCTGTAATGGCTGGTGTTTCTTTCCATCCTTTCCATTTAGGATTCCCATTTGCATAAAATTCTTTAACCCTCCCATTAGGCTTTCCTTTTCTATTGTAAAAAATTTCTCTGTAATAATAGCTTTGCTCTTTTGGTACAACCTTGTCGCTTTCATTATAATATCGAATTTTTTTCTTCTGTGAGAAAAGAAAATTGGAGTTAAGAAGCAATAATAAAAAGAGAATTGATTTTATAGAAACATTTTGCATAGTTAATCTTTTAATATTAACAACAAAGTCTGATTTTACCGAAACCTTTTATCAATATAATTATGAGTGCTATCCCAACTATAGCCTAGATTTATAACTTCGGTATAAAATAAATTATTCAACATTCCTGGAGGAATATTTTCCCCAGTAATATAAAAACGATTTTTAAAATGAATCGATTGACAGGTTGAGGAATTGAAGGGTGTAGTAAATGGATAAAAATAAAAGTCTTCAGGTTTTCGAGACCAGATTTGCCTGCGAGAATTCCGTTCTTTATAACTTGAAAATAGTGTCGTATTATAACCTTGAGTTTCTGGCTCAAGGCTGCCAAAATATTTATGATTCATAGTAAAAGTACCACATAATATTAATGTATCTTTGTATTGATAAAGGGAGTTGATTCTTACCATACTATTTTTACTTCCATTTGGTTTTATGCTATATCTCATCCATCCTGTTGAATTCAATTTTCCAAAATAGGGAACATATCCTTTAGATCTGGGATTAGAATATTTTTCTATGTTAGTAGGCCCTATTCTTTCTGCAAAAAGACTGTCTGCAATTTGATTATAAGAAACACCTCCTGCATAAAGTGTATCCACAATAAACGCTAGTGTTTTGATATTTACCCCATTTATACCAATATCCGACCAAAGTTCATTTTCTAGATACATCACATTCGAAGATTTGGATGAATCACCTGCAACATATAATCTTTTTCCTTTAACACATAGTGCATTTATAGGTGCTTCAAAATTATGGCTTAACGATTTCCATGCAGTTCCATTCCATACTGATAAAAATTTAATTCCGTTTTCTCCTTCTTTACTAAAACTTCCTCCAGCATAAAGGATGTTATTATAAATCACTAATTTGGAAACCTTATCATTAAATCCTATTCCCATTTTACTCCATTTTTTTCCATCCCATTTAAAAACCTGATAATTATAGTTCTCCGAATCAATCATAAATTTCCCTGTTGCATAAATGTTTTTCCCAGAAACAAAACAATCAATTATTTCACCCGAAAGACCTTCGCCAAGAGGAATGGGCAAAGTATCTTTAAACGATACAATATTTTTTGTGGTTCCAATTGTAAATTTCCCTCCTAATACTAATATACTATCCCGTTCATCTTTTGCCATGCAATTTATTTTGCCTTCAATAAAAGATGGTTCACAATATACCATAGTAGCAGTAGGTGCTTTATAACCAGGTTGAATAACAGCACACTCTTCTTTGGAGAGTCCGCTGCTTGCTATCCAACTATCCAAAGCCTCGTCCTTCATAGCCATTAGCGCTTCGTATTTATATTTCTCATTAATTTTTTCGGCAACATTCCTCCCTGCTGTTTTTTCTACCAGATATCCCAC
This sequence comes from Cytophagales bacterium, assembly GCA_025360235.1. Taxonomy (GTDB): domain Bacteria; phylum Bacteroidota; class Bacteroidia; order Cytophagales; family Cytophagaceae; genus JANYCO01. The sequence continues at coordinate 1,141 of JANYCO010000019.1, read as the reverse complement.
AGCACAAATCCTTCCGTCCTTATCAATAAAACAAGGTCTTCGCTCGCTGTAATCGTAGTTTCGTGGGAAAATACCAGCTTCATAATAATCATGTAACAAATCTAAAATATGATTTCTTTGGGCTTGCAATTCAAAACTTAGAGTCTCACAATTTTTTTGTCGCAATAGTTTTTCAACGTATTCCAAATGCGTTCTTATTCTTAAATCTTCATCTGTGGTTACATCTGGTAAGTATCCGTATTTATCTACAAAACTTATATCCCCAATAATAAAATTAATAGAATCCTTTGTAACCCGAGTTGAATCTTCTGCTTTGCAAAAACCAAACAGAAAAAATGTAAAAAAAAGGTATACTATAGCTAGTCTTATCATATCTTTAAATTTAACAAACCTAAGATAATCAATAAAGCTGAAATTTTATTGTGAAAAGAAAAGAAAATAAATTCATTATCTATCATTTTATACTCATGGTATAATTTTTGAGCAACAATACCACACTCGATATCCATATGAAAATAACCTTTGCAACAATAATTCTACTTTTATATCTTCTGCCAATACGTGGCTACTCCATTGATTCTTCCTTCAAAATACTCCTGTCCTACGGAAAATGCGAGTCTATAAATAAGGAGACTCTAAGGAAAGAATTAGTAATGAAAGAAACTTATTTGCAAAAGGGGACAAAAATAAAAATGGAAAAAACTTCCTACCTATTGCTTCAGCACAGATCGAATATTTTTGTTGAGCTTACCAATGCAAAACCATTAGTAGATATCGACAGTCTGGAAAAGCTTTACAAAACAGCAATACTTGTAAAGGCTCCTGTAGATAGTAGTTTAAGAAGAATACTGTCTTATTCGTCCAAAGACTTTGAGATATCTCTTGAGGATTTAGATAAGTATGAATGTATGTGTTCCCCTGATTATCCGACACGTGATTTTCATATTAATTTAAAATTACCCTTATCAAAATCTAATTCCTGTAAAATACCAGAAGTTGATTCTGATATCTATTTTTCCTGGAATAAAATAAGTCAGGATAATATGAGCCAGAATTTCTACACCATAGAAATTTACAATAAATGGGGCGTTTTAATGGCTAAGGAAACCACCAAAAATACTTGGACTAAAATGAAGGTTAA
>JANYCO010000016.1 GCA_025360235.1 Cytophagales bacterium | reverse complement strand
TGTTGTTTTGCCTCGAAACTAATCCAAGTAAGTGGGGCGGGTAGAGTATAATAAACGGTTATGGTAACCTGATCTATTTGAGCAACCACAAGATTCCCTGATGAAGCAGCACGAATGTAAACACCATAACCAGAATTTACGAAGGCGGGGGTTGGAGCTGGTTTTCCCCAGAGATCGGCTGAATTTCCGTAATTGAAAACCATATCTAGTCCTTTTGGCCAATTAGGAAAAGCTGCTCTGTTTGCGCCTGTTACATCTAACATAACAGAAAGATCAAATACATTGTTTGCACCAGCACAAGATCTTTCTATGGCGACACCAAAACCTGTAATTGTAGCGGTAGGTGGTATTGTAAAACTAGTTGTTGAAGCGTATAACCAGTTTGTTGTATTATCGGAGCCTCCAAAATCTGCAGAGGTATATAAATTATCACTGGCCGAAATATTGCCAAACCCGGACCATGATGTAAAACAAGGAAACCCACAAATATTGGGAACTTCCAACGCATTTGACATAACTAATGTCTGAGAAAGAGAAAAGACAGTCCCTGACTTTAATATAAGTAGTAGTGCAACAAATCCGATATATAATTTTCTATCTAACATCCTTTCAACTATTACTGGTTTTTTTGTTTACCTCTAAATTTCTCACGATCATCCATAATTTCATATTCTGCATATTTGTCTACTCCTATCGCTCCATTTGGAAGCAGTTGTAAGTATTTTTTTTCTGAAAAATCACTTAAAGGAACAATACTCGTGGTATTAATATTCTGATAATTAATTTCCAGTCTTGGCTTTTCTTCGGTTAAATCTTCCTCCTCATCTAAACTTTGTTCATTTGAATAAAAAAGAATCAATTTATTTACAAAATAGGTTTCAGGGTTATAGAACAACTGAATTTTTTCATATTCATGTTCATCTTTAAAAACCATGGTAATCATACGTTGACCATTTTTAAGGTCAGCAACTGTAGTTTTTACAAAAAAAGGAACTAAGGTATCCAGATCAACTATTCCTAATCGGTATAGTTGCTTTTGGTGATCCCCAAGAATAATTAGTCTGGAGATTGTATCCACACTGAAGACTATTTTATCATTTCTAACAGTCAATATTCCACCGATGTCGGAAAAATAATTTTGTCCGTTCTTTTTGTAAACGCCCTTAAGTTTGTCGAAGGGAACTTGAGTTATATAATTTGTATAGACATTATAGCTAATGTTCATGCTCGCATTAATACATGCCAAATCAGCAGCCTTTATCTTTTTCAGTTCCTCTGAAACAGCCTGAGCCGACAGCGTTTCTAAAGAGATAAGTGACACAAACAATATGTAAAGAATTCGACTTAACATTTTTACCTTTTATTTAAATTCTCTCTGCTTTCCTGGATCGTTTTTACGCCACGCTCCGTTTCTTTTTTCACTCTGACCAACTTTCCTTCTTTATCGTATTCATAATAAGAAGCATAATTATTTTCGTCCAGCTCTGCCATTAACCGCTGTGTGATTGGATCAAACACGAATGATTTCATATTTGAATTGAATGGATGGATTCGAATATCGTCGTAGTAAATATCGTGTTGCGTATTAGAAATAAGAGAAATTTTTACCCCAACTGTACCTACCGGAGGTTGGAATTCTCCCTGTACTTTTTGCCAAGATTCAATAATATCTCCCACTGTATTAAAGGTGAATGATACCGAAGATAACTGTAGTTGTTGCGTCGCAGCATTACGAATATAGAATTCGATTTTAACCGCTGGATCAGGATAGTTTAATACAGGAACCGTAGCAGTTGCTACCAAATCTTCTTTTACCCAAGCCGAGAGTACATAAGTCTCTTCTGCTCTTGGTATAAAAGGACTAATACATTCACCACAACCTAATACGGGACAGAATTTTTCGATGATTACTACATCAAAGGCTGCTATATAGTTTACATCCGTTCCTTGCTGTATGGAAGTCAAACTAAACAATCTTGGTGGAGGTGGAGGTACAATTGATAGTGGAAATATAGGTGCATCAAAAAAAGCCATATTAGTAACACAGGAGAAGCTTTTAATAACAATTTTGTAAATACCCGCTTTGTTTACTGTCTGAACAGGCCCATGAAGGTTGGCCTGCAGGCTGTCGTTTCTGTACCATACATAATCATTTGCGGCAAGATCGCTTGGCTGTACAGAAATAGTGGTAGGCTGACCGTTACATATTTCACCTGCTGTAGCACTTCCATCAAACGACTTTATTGTAATAGGTTTTGTATTGGAAACAGCACCACAACTAGGAACCCTATAATTTAATTTTACCTGAAAGAGTCCTGCAGTAGCAAAAAGGTGTTGCACTTCTGTACTTGTTGAAATCAAATCCAGGATATTATCATTATTAAAATCCCATTCGTAAACAGCATTGACCACAGGATTATTTACCCTTAAGGTGCTTGGTCTGTTTGTCAATACCGGAGTTCCTTCACAAATAGTAAAAATAGTGAAATCAGGTAACGGAATTGGATAGCACAAAGGTATAGTTAAAGAGGTATCAGCAGTAGTAGCATTAATATGACATTGGGTATTGGTGGCAACACAAAGCGCTGAATCCTTTTCGGAGGAGGTCGCAGAGATCTGTGCAGTTGTTCCGTTGTTGTTTACGTTTGACAATTGAACTTTAAATGTAAGTATATAATTACTTCCACTATTGATTGCCGGAATCTGCCAGTTAACTGTCGTTACACCAGAAGTTGTAGAAGAGGAAAGCGCTGCAAGACTGGAGCTACTGCTTAGGTAGGTCAACTTGTCAGGCATTGTAAATTTAAGATTCTGAATTTTTGAAGATAAAGGTTCATGATTGGTTAGCGTAATGGAAACTAATGACGAATTATCAACCCCACTAAACGAAGAGGTGGTGATTTTCATTCCAATACTATCCACATCAACTCCGGAAATTTTTATTTTTTTCTTTTTCAAAAAGGAGAGCGCATCGTTACAATTGGTTATTGCCGAGGCCTGAAATTTAAGCAAGACACCAGGATCAAATGAACAACCTGCTGCTACGTCAAATTTGATCTTAAATTTATCAAAACCCGCTCCGGTAGAACTTCCCTGAAATTCTGGATTCATAGTTGGTATTACGCCAGTGGTTCCGGAAAATTTCCATCCGCTTGTTCCATTACCATTGCTATTGTCAGGTGCTGTAGCAAGTGGTTTCCAAACATCCGATGCCGTTCCGGTGTAGGGATGAGTATAATAAACAGAACCAGGGATAATTTGAACATCGTTGTTATTAACCATCCAGAAATTTACGTTGTGAAGATTTGCATATTGAGTACTTGTTAGTGTAAATTCAAAAGGCATGTTCTCACAAAGATTAAAATTACCACTTGGTGAATTTGTCATATCAAAAGACATGTTTGATGTTTTATACCTCAATTGCAACTGTAAAGGAGATGAAGGTACTACCGGGAAAAAGCAATCATGGTCTTCAAAGCTGGCAGGATAACTGCTACAGCCACTGCCTACTGTTAAATAAATACTATCCTCTACAAAATCATTTACACAATTGGTGTAACTGGCCAAAAGATTTACGGTAGCAAGTGTGTTAGTATTAACTGTACCCACTTCAATCATGTAACGATTATTTCCAAGATTTACCACAGTTAATGGTAGTCCATCTCTTGTAGCTCCTGTAAGATGAATCGTGGATTTTGGAGTAAACTTGATCCATGTGAAACTGGCATTATCTCTGGCATTAAAATTAGAAATTCTTATTGGCCAGGTAACATTACTTGTAAAGCCTTCCTGGAGTACATCAGCAGACACCTGAAGATTTCGGTAACTTGTGTTAAAGCCGCTATAACTTCCAAAATAACTGGAAGTTTCTTTGCAAGCAGATGGAGCATAATCATAGTTAGCTACTGTTACTGAAGACTGCACCGATTCGCTATTGAAAGATACAGACCCGTTAGGAACTACTGAACAATCTGGTCTATGTCCAAACAGAAATAAAACTGACCAAGGAGTCCATGGACGCTCATCAAGCGGCCAAGAGTTAATGTTAGAAGGGTTATTTCTTGACCAACTTAATACATTACCTGAGATGGAAGGATGGCCAACATCAACGGAATGGAACCCGAAACTTGCCCAATTCACCTCATGAATCAGATAATCGCTCCTACTTGTAGGAACCCATTTGTAACCATAAGGTAGTGTAACAGTAATATCATTTATATGTCCAATAGGTCTGTACTCGCTTGGGAAATCATCTCCTCCTGTTCCGCCATCGTAACGTATTGCTGCACCTAATGAATAACTTTCCTGACAAGTGTAGGGTCTGTAAGAGGCAAACATAATATTTGCTCTGGTTTTGTAGATACTAAACGAAGTACCAAAACTTTCACATGAACTGTTGGTATTATTTTGTATTCCATAATGTTCTGCTCTGAAGGCCGGGATTGTGAATTGGCCAAGAGAAATTTGTGAGGATTTTGTAATTGCAAATGTAGCTGTGAGATACAAACTGTCCCCTGCCTGGATACTTGATGCAATTGAAGCTGGTGCTTTAAAATCGAATAGTACCTGGTTGCCATTTAAAGTATATTGAGGAAGGGAGGTATTAGGATAAACCGTCGTTACTCCTGCAGAAATTAAAGTCCATGAGGCATATGCGTAATCAAAGATATTGCTGAAAAAAGGTGAAGTATAAGAAATTTTAACATGCGCTTCGTCTGGCGTATAACCTGAAAGATTAAGAAATCCTTTTGCTATCATTTTAATGGAATCACATTCATAAGCGGCATCCAGTTTCACCCCTGGTGTAGTTTCATTTACTGACGGAGCAGATGCATACGTTAAATCTGTGTGGTATCCAGGATAACCATTTGCAGCTGATGGTTCAATTTTTCCAAAGGTAAAACGTTTTGCATTAAAGGAATTTGTGTGAAATCCCTGACAGGAATTACAATGATTGTATACCTGATAAGAAGTACTGGCAATATTTTCTTTACAGGAAGAACAACTGTTACATTCATGGTACATGTTCCATACAATATCTCCTGTTGTGGCGGTACCTCCGTTAACAGAGCAATCCAATTCCACCTGAATTGAATAAGAGCCGCTTAATCCACCACCTTCAACTTGCACTATATTTCCTACAACAGAGGCTACCAATGGTACTCCATTAAAAGAAGCTGAGCCGTTAACATATTTATACCAAGGAGGTAAATTAAATACGGCATAATATCTTTCTTGAGAACAATCCATCATCCCTCTTGATTCCATCCCACTTGCATCAGCGTTAGAACCATATCGGTTAATTGTAAAAGTATAGTTGGCTGGAGAGCCTGCCTGCAAATCAGTAGGACCTGAAATATTCTGGCTATTTGTAAAATGATAGAACTGGAAATAAAGGAAATTCGAATATGCCAGAGAATTACAATTCCCGGTTGCATAGCTATATATTTCGGATATATAATGATAATAATTCGAAGGTGCAGTTGTAATATCGCTGGTACAAGTAATTGCAACTGTATATTTTACATAAATAACAGCACCTGCAGCCAGATCATCGAAGAAACCATCCCCATCCGCATCGGACAATCCTCCGGCTCCGTCAGGATCAGTGGTATATAATCCATTAAAATTTTGCACCCATTGGCCTCCATTATCGGTTGGGCTTATTGGCAAATTCAATGTACCCGCTTCATTTGTAAGAATAAAATTTCCAAGCATTGAGAAACCTGATTCTCCAATAAAATTCACGGCAAGGTCTTTCCCATATAAAATGCTGGCATAGGTACCTGAGGAAAGATTTGAAATAGAATATACTACCTGAGCAGGAGCATTACAAAATGAAGTTTTTGTATTCGAAATAGTCTCTATTTGAATTATGGGATCCTCAATTGAAGTATTTATAAAGGCAGAAACTTTTGATTCAGATTGACTAAGATTACAATCTGTAAGAATCGGATCTGTGTTGCAACCCCAGAGCGCTTTAAAATCGGACTGATAAGTCCCGGGAATTGGTAATGAA
>JANYCO010000735.1 GCA_025360235.1 Cytophagales bacterium | reverse complement strand
GTGAGAATGCTTTCTTCAGGCCCTCGTTGTGGGATTGGCGAAATTATTATTCCAGACAACGAACCAGGCTCTTCTATCATGCCTGGGAAAGTTAACCCTACGCAACCTGAAGCTCTTTCAATGGTTTGCGCGCAGGTAATGGGTAACGATGTAGCCATCAACATTGGCGGTATGACGGGGCATTTTGAATTGAATGTTTTCAAACCGGTTATGATCTTCAACTTCCTGATGTCTGCGCGTTTGATTGGTGATGCTTGTATTTCTTTTGATCTGAAATGTGCACAAGGCATCGAACCAAATCTTGGCGACATCAAGAAAAATCTTGAAAACTCTTTAATGCTTGTTACCGCTCTGAACACACATATTGGCTACTACAAAGCTGCCGAGATCGCCAAAAAAGCACACAAGGAACATAAGACACTCCGCGAAGCCGCTATAGCACTAGGCCACGTAACCAACGAACAGTTTGACCTTTGGGTGAAGCCGGAAGATATGGTGGGAGGACTTAAATAAATTAAAAATTACGAATTAAAAATTAAGAGTTAGGACTAAGATATTAATTCCTAATTTTTAATTGAATAAACCCGTCATTATTTCAGCATGCCATGTCTCCATCTGTGCAATCAAAGTTCGGACAAACAATTATCGGATACTAACCTTCCCGTTCCCTGTGCTCAATACTGAATAATAAGTTCGTTTCATAAAAATGGTTTAGTTTAGTGGTTGTAAATGCATACAAATAAATAATTCTATTTTTATTTTGCCCCTTATTTTTAAATGAATATGTTTATAAACCCAAAACAATATACCATTATGCGTTTTTCATTATTTACTCTTATACTTTTTTTGACCAGCTCTTCAACTCTTATAGCACAGGAAACTGGTGTTGGAAACAATTTCTATTCCGACAAAACAGCAGAATACAGACATTGGCTTTCTTCTTCTAATTTGTCACGTTATATTTCTTGCGATACTATTATGCTGGATGGAAAAGATCTTACGTTAAACCTTAAATCCTCTGTATGGGACAGTCTGGAATCAGCGTTCAATAAAAAATTCTCTACCTCTCTTATCAATTATTTATTTGACAAAGCGGTTTTTATTTTCGATTCAACACCAGAAGAAACACATCTGGAAATAGACGCAGGTAAGAATTCTATTTTTATTGATTCTGAAGAATCGGAGCTTAAAATTGAGAAATTAAAAAAACAAGGCGTGGTTGTTGGAAACGTCAAGGTGAATATCGCAGACCTGAAAATCTCCAATATGGGCTCTGCTTATACACAGGAGTCGCTCGACAAAGTTATCGCTAAACTTAAGAAAGGGCTGGACAATCATTATAAGGACCATGCTCCTAAATTGGTAGAAAAATATGTTTTTGAAAGTTATAATACCGAAGATGGCAATCTTTATGTAGAAGCCCGGAATATTGTAGACGAAGTATTAAACAAAGGTTATTTTGAAAAAATAGTCATCAATTTTACATTCACCGAAAAAGGTAAACAGCTGGCTGTTGATTATACTATTGACTGCAAATATGCTTCAGGTATTTTGTGGGCACCCAAAAGTAGTGGGTGGAAAGATATAGGTTCTGATTACAAAGCCGAAATGGATAAGTACACGTTGAAGATGAAAGCCGTAATCAATGAAATATTAAAAAAATAATTTTATGAAAAAAAGGGATTTCCAGTTTCTTACCGGAAAAGTAATAATATATTCTAATGGGGCATTATTTTTATCTGTCATTATTCTCTTTTTACTTGACGGCTTCTTACCAGATGAGCTAACGGAAATTATGAAATTTCTCGTACCCGTTCAGTCCGTATACATGACCGCGATTGTAAAATTTATGATTGAAAATAAATATGTAAAAAAAGAAGAGGAAGAGGAGGAAGACGGTCAGAAAATATTAAACCCCTTTTACGTAAAAATAACCCGGCTCATCGTTTTAGTGCATATACTCGTTATCTTATCCGGAATAATTTTAAAAGGATTGGGAATAATTGAACTAACCATGCTTACCAGTCTTGTTGCTGTAGTGGAAACCTTTTTTGGTGTTTACATTGGTGGTATTTTACTTGACCTGTATAAACCCGCTGAACCAAAAAAATAGTTCGGTTACCATATCGTAAAATTATTTTCCATGTTGTACTGGCGCAAAGTAGACTTCTGATGATTGATGTTTTTATTAATGCTGTCTTTTAACGACGAAACGTTCAATGACGTTTCGGTTCTAATAATAGTAAGCAGTGCTTCTGTAAACAAACTGTTTGAATTAGCCGGAAAATAAGAAGGTTTGTTACTGGAAGAAGACGTGATTACATAGGCCCCAGAGTTTTTTCTCAAATCATAGAATTGATTATTCATCGCCGCAAACAAAGCTGGCTGGCTATTGTATTCTCCCGAATAACAGGCATTGAGTAATATCAGTTTGTTTCTTGAAGGTATGGAATCAAGAATTCTGTCGAGGCTTTCGTAAGAAATTCCTCCTGAGGATGGATTATTAAAGTCAATATTGAAAGAACTCAGAAAATAAGAATTGTTTTTATCCAAAACCCCGTGCCCAACAAAATATAACACCACAATATCATCAACCTCTGATCTTGAAAGTAGTTCTCTGCGAATATGAGCAAAATTATCCTGAACTACCATTTCATCGTTAAACACAAGTGGGACAATGTCAGAAAAATAAGATGCTCTGTTTTTTTTCAATTCCTCCACCACATCATTAATATCTTTGCCAGAGTTCAATTTATAATCTTCGTTGTTTTGACTAAACTTCCCCGAACCAAGTCCAATGAAATAAAGTTTTGGCTTTTCTTTTTCCTTGTTATAAAAAATTATTTTTTCTTCTTTTATTGACTCCATGCCATTCTCTGCCATAACCGAAACGGCTATGTTATTTTTTCCTGTGCAGAGTTTTATGGAAAACTCTTTCATTATCTTGAGGTTGCCTTCAACAGGAAGACCTGTTTTTCCATTGAGAGGCACTCCGTTAACAGAAATAAAAATTGATTTCAAAGGACTTTTTATGGTTTGACATTCTAAAGAAAATACAAAGTTAGATGAAGAGGTAACAAAGTCAGCTGACCAGTTTAATTTAATTTGGGGAATCTCTAATTCCTCCGTGCTGTTTATTCCCATCACTTCCATTCTTTTTTCGAATAAAAGTTTTTGAGCATTTAGAATTGTTTCCGAAACATATCCAAGTTCCCTTAAAACAAGATCCGGTCGATTGTAGAGTAGGTCAAATTGTTCGAACCCATAAGCTTTATTGTTGATGATATAATAAAATCCATCGACCTCTCTTGTACTTGAATAATAATAACCCTTGGCCGATACGATAATAAATTTGTCTGTATCTTCTACATCTGAATATAAGGTAGCGATAAGCTTTCCGGTGAAGTCCCAGATCTTCAACGTTCCATCAAGACTAGAGCTTACAAAGCGATCACTCTTTTTATTGAAAGATAGACCCGTGACCTCGGCGATGTGGCCAGTGAATTCTTTTACTTTTTTTCCTTCCACTGTCCATAAACTTATTTTTCCACTTTCGTTTCCGATCAATATCATTTTTTCATCCGGCGAAAAAACAATTTTAGTTGGTCGTACGATATTTATTTCTGAAAAGAGTTTTTTCGTATTTGTAAATATTCTTACAATACCCGTAGACCCCTGGGCTGGCTTCGACATATCTTCAAAGTTGTAGCTTGCAGGATCCACTTCAACTAAAGAAGCGGTTGAAAAATAAGCGCCGCTAGAAGAAAATGTAACGGAAGAAATATTTTTGGGAGAAAGCTCAACTTTATTTTCGTTATTAAAAAATTCCGCCAGGCCACTGTGTCCTCCAACAATAAAATTATTTCCGGATTGACCACAGGAAAGTGGGCCTGTATTATCTTCCGAAACAGGATAGGTTGTTAATAATTGTTTTGTTGAATCCGCCTTCCACACTTTACAAGTTCGGTCGTGACTACATGTAATCAGATTTCCCTCTTTTGTAAAATCAACTTCATTTATACCCCAAGGATCTCTTAGCTGTTCCGTGAAAGATTTGACAAGAGCACCATGCCCTGTAAAACGGTTACACATCTTGCCCTCGGTATTCCAAAGATAAGCGATATTGTCCGCGCAGGCGACACCAATAAATTTTCCGTCAGGTGAAAACGAAGCGTCACAGGTAGCTCCCGGATGAAGCATTGTTTTAAATTCATGGGTGCTAAGGTTCCAAAGTTTCACCACTCCTCTATTCAAACTAAAAACCAGCTTTGTCCCATCCGGCGAAAACGCTACTGAATTTACCGGTGTATTTTTTTTAGAAACGCTGATCTCCTTTTGAGACTTAATGTTGTCCTGACTATTGGCCACAAAAGGCCAAAGAATGAAAGCAACCAGAAAATAAAATATTCTATTTTTTGTGTTCATGAACTTAAAAAATTATTTGTACTGTAAAACAGATTTGCCGTCTAAGGTTAGCATTTCTAATCCACCTGAATTGTCTCCGACTATAATAGCATTCCCATCCGGGCTAAGAATAAACGTTTCTATTTTATTTTTATATTCTATAACCGAAACCACTTTGCCTTCTTTGGACCAGGAGAAAATCTTGTTTCCACTGCAAGTGTAGAGTTGTTTGCTGTCTGAACTGAACCTTATTGTACCTGCTTTTTCCGTTAGAGTAAACAATTTCTCGCCCTTTAAAAAATAAAAAGCATCTGAATAAAAAAAGCCACTGCCGTCTGGAGCTACTGCCATTGGCCCTTCTTCTTTTAACAGAGGAAAATTGGCATACTTGTTTCCATCGATGTCAAGAATAGTAACGCCACTCATTCCACTCTTTACAAGAAATTTCTTTGGGTCAGTTGATAAAGGATAGATGTCTCCTGTAATTGTTGAAATAAAATTATATTTTTTACCTGTCAGTGTTAGTACGTTGAGTCCATTAAGGATAGTATTGGCGCTAAGTAGATAATGCTTATCAGAAGTCAATTCCAAACCGTGGAGACTTGAAATATAGCCGGTATTGAGAGAAGACAAAACAGGATTGTCAAAACACCCAATATATCCATCCGCTAGACTACTCGCCACAAAACAATTGCTGTCTTTTAAAAACCACAAGTCCATAACCATTAATTTTGTTTCTGAATATTGAGCATCCGATCTGTGATAATTTCTTATTTTCCGTGCCATTTCATCCCAGAGAATTAATGTACCGTCAACTGAAGCTGAAAGTAGTTTTCCTTCACTACTCATAGCAAGCGCTGTTATTCTTGCTGTATGTCCTGACTGAGCAAAAAGCATTGTATTACCTATAGTAAAAGATAAAAAGACCACCAATATTGGCATTAATTGAAAAGTTCGGTACATTAGATGTAGAGCTAAAATTTAATAAACAATAAACGAAGATAAGGAAATATTTTTGTTGGGAAAGCAAGTTGCAACTATGTTAGCCTCGTTGAGTTCAATGAAACCAATTACATTTATTACGTATTTATGATTACGAGAAAAATATCCACCTTAGTACTAATTTTCTTACTTCTATGCTTTAGCGATACTATAGCGGCTGTTTATTCCGTAGATCCTGCAAACGGAGGCCTTGATGGTAACGTTGGTTCCATTGGAGCACCATGGGGAACTATACAACATGCGGCATCTAGCGCTGTGGCGGGAGATACAGTTTATGTTCAAGCAGGTAATTATTCTGAAAAAGTAACTTTCCCTAATTCCGGAACAGCCGGTTCACTGATCAGTTTTATTGGCGTTGGAAATGTAGTTGTTCAGGGAACAGCTTCTGTTGCGTTATGGAATGGAATATTCAATATAAATACCAAAGGTTATATCCTTATCAAAAATTTTTCACTGAAAAATTCCTATTGGTTTGGCATCTATATAGAGAGTAGTAATAATATTTACATTGAAAACGATTCTACTTATACTACCGGCGCATCCGGAATAACGGCCTGGCACTCCGACAATATTTATGCTTCTAATAATGTTGTGCAAAAGGCCTGTTACCAAAGCTTGTCAACGGGTTCGCAGGAATGCATTACATTCTCTGGCGTTACCAATTTTGAAATTCATCACAATGAAGTATTTGAAAGCGGAGGTTCTAATAATGGCGGGGAAGGTATTGATACTAAAGAAAACTGCTCCAATGGAAAAGTGTATAACAACGTTTTACACGATCTCTCCCGTTTAGGAATCTATGCTGATTGTTGGGACAAAACATTACAAAATGTCGAGATATATAATAATAAAATTTACAATTGTAGTGAAGGAATTGTGCTGTCTTCCGAGAATGGGGGAACCCTCACAAATGTAAAAGTGTATAATAATATAACCTATAACAATAACAACTTCGGGATTACCGTCTCCGATTATGGTACAAATGGGTTAAGACAAAACATCTCCATCATGAACAATACAGTATATAAGAATGGCTATGGCGACAGCAATACTGGCTGGGGAGGAGGAATTATAATTTTAACTACCAATGTATCAAAAATAAATATTTTTAATAACATCGTTTCAAATAACGATGCAATGCAAATCTCGGATAAGTCAGGTGTAGCGAGTGTTTCGGTCAACGAAAATCTTATTTACGGTTATCATGGTCTTGGCTGGACCTTCGAAGTAAAAGGAATAAATGTAATAGAATCAGACCCACTATTTGTAGATGTAGATGGAATCGATAACATCTTAGGAAATCCGGATGATGATTTGGACGTGACTGCAGGAAGTCCTTCTATTAATAATGGCATTAATAAAAATGCTCCGGGTTTTGATTTTAACAATTTCAAAAGACCTGCTGAAAGTATTGTAGATATTGGAGCTTTTGAACATAACAGCGTACTCCTTTCCATTATCAATTCTTCTCCTGACGCTTTACTGTCTAATTCTGTAGAAGTATACCCCAACCCAAGCAATGAGGATATTTACATTAAAATTTTGAGAAAAGTTGATCTAATAGAAATAATCGATAGCAGAGGTTCTGTACTACAAAAATACAGTTCCCCAAATGAATGTTTATTGAAAGTTGCTATTTCAGCCCAGGGTCTTTATATGATAAGAGTCTCGGAAGGGGGTCTTTCAGAATTATATAGGGTAGTCAATTATTAATCTATAAGAGCTCTTTTTTAAGTGTTATTAGGGAATTGAAGAGTTCTCAAATTATTTTAAAAATCATAACCATCCTACAAATAATGAAAGAGAGCGCAATGCCTATATTAAATGTTCGGTAATTATCATACTCAAATACCTTTTTTTGTATATTAACAACTTTTCTACGCCATATGTTAACTAAAATTAAATACAAACTTATTCTGTTTTTTATACTCCTTGGGATTTTCCCAATGGCATCTATAATGATTGTTGAATATTTTAATTATATAGACGCCCTAAAAGCCCGTTCATTCGAGCAGTTAAGAACAGTGCGTGGAATTAAAAAACGTGAAGTAGAAAATTATTTCTCCCACACACGTGAAGAGCTTAGACTCTTTGCAAAAAGCAAGACCGTAATAGAAGCCATGAAAGCGTTTAAGAAAAGTTTTCATTCTATTGAACAAAAAGAGCTCTCCAAAGAATACTCCGATAAACTTAAAGAATATTACCTCCGGGAGTTTGAAATGAATGTAGATAGCCCAGACAAAGACACCATTGATTTCCTTTCCCTTATTCCCAAAGATCCCAAAAGCATTTCACTTCAGGTACAATACCTTATTGGCAACAAGTCTTTATTTAGACCCCTCCTATACCATGAAGTGCACGATAAATACCATAGCACCCTTTCAGAATTCCTGACTACTCACGGTTATTATGATCTGATGTTAATTGACGATGAAACCGGACATATTGTATACAACGTAAACAAAGAAGTAGACTTTGCCACAAGCCTGCTTAATGGTGCTTATTCCCAATCAAACCTTGGGAGACTCTTTCGAAAAATTAGGTATTCTGGTGTAAAAAATCAAACGATTCTTTGTGATTTTGAGCGCTATCTCCCTTCTTATCTGAGTCCAGCTTGTTTCGTGGCTACTCCGATCTATGATGGAGATAAGAAAATAGGAACGCTTATCTTTCAGATTGCTGCAGATAAAATAGATGCCATTACAACTAGTAAGAAAACATGGAGGGAAGAAGGAATGGGAGAATCAGGAGAATGCTATATATTGGGCAACGACTGTAAACTTAGAACCAACTCCAGATTTGTAATTGAAACCCCAAATAAATTTTATGAAGCAATGGTAAAAAATAATTATAACCCAAAGCTTTTGTCACAAATGAAATTTTACAAAACCACCATCTTGTTTCAGGTCATCTGCAATGAATTGGATACTCTTACCGGTGTTGCACCAACAGCGGTAAGAACCACAAAAGATTACAGAGGAGTGGAAGTTCTAAGCGCTTTTTCCAGATTGAACATTGATGATGTGAAATGGTCAATGCTGGCAGAGATGGATACAGATGAAGCCTTCACAGCAGTTTACAGTTACAGGAAAAGGGCATTCATTATTGCTCTGTTTCTTATCTTTATCCTGATAATATCTATTTTATTTATTTCCAGATCGATCTATAAACCAATTAATGAACTTGCAAATGCTGCTCTGGAACTAGGCAAAGGAAATCTGGATATAACGGTAAATGTAAAAACCCGTGATGAACTTAAAGCTCTTGCCGATAGCTTTAATAAGGCGATTGCTGCTTTAAGAGACAATCGTAATGACATTCTTCATACCAATCAACTGTTGGAAGAGCAGAAAGAAGAATTAGAAATGCAATCGGAAAAGATGCGAAGACTTAACGAAGAAATAATGCAATTCAATTCTCATTTAGATCAAAAAGTAGCAGATCGAACAATCCAACTTAGAAGTCAGAATAAAAAATTAATGGAGTACGCTTTTATTAATTCTCATAAACTTCGTGCGCCTGTGGCTACCATCCTTGGATTGATGAATGTAATCAGGGTAACGCCTTCCTCAGAGGAAAAATTAAAATGTATCGAACTTATGGAAAGGGCTACTCAGGAGCTGGACGACGTGATTCATAAAATTCAGGATATTTTATATGAGGCGGAATTTAATGACGAATAACCACTTGTTTTACACCAAAAAATAGACGGAATGTCCTATATTCTGTTTTGTCTTTCCTGTTAACTCTTCACTTATATTTGGTAATTTATTAAATTACCTCTACCTTCGCCGAATAAATAATTTTGTGCCAACCTTTTCTGCACTCATGCTTCTGCATTTCAGTTTTTGTTGATTCAATTTTCTTTTGAAATTCATCTTATTACCTTAAAAAATTAAAACAAAAAATGGCAAGCAAAAATGACCTTGATTTTACCTACACTACAATCGATAAAATATTTCGTTTAAGCATTGGTGAAATGGCAGATTACAGTGGTGCTCGGTTTGGGGGAGATTTCTCCATGACTATCGAAGAAGCACAAAAGAAAAAACATGAATTTATTGCTGAAAGCCTGAACGTAAAAGAAGGAAGCAGGGTGTTGGATATGGCCTGCGGATGGGGTCCCTTCCTGAATCACCTGAGAACACTCAAAGCAAATGCAATGGGCGTTACCTTGTCTTCCGGACAAGCAGCAGCTTGTGTGAAAAACGGCATGGACGTGAGAGTGAAAGACTGTAGAGAAATCACTCCTGCTGATTATGGAAAATTCGATGCGATTTCTTGTATAGGTGGTTTAGAACATTTTTGTTCTATAGAAGAATACAAAGCGGGAAAACAAGACGAAGTATATACCCGTTTCTTCAAAACCCTAAATGCACTTCTTCCTGTGGGAGGAAGGTTCTACATGCAGACAATGGTATTCAGTAAAAATATGCTGCCTTTGGAAAAAATCAGTACGGACGATCCAACCAATATCGATGCCTATACACTGGGGTTGATGGTGAAAGAATTCCCGGGCTCATGGTTGCCATATGGCTACGGACAAGTAGTGAAAAATGCCTTGCCACATTTCAAATTGATTTCTGAAAGCAGTGGTCGTTTAGATTATATTGAAACTATAAAAAGATGGAGAATTGGATTCAGAAAATTCAACCTTCACAAATATTTATTATACGCTTCTTTAATTCCAAAATACATTATGGATAAAGAATTCAGACATCAGGTGGCTGTTTTCAAGGTGAGTCCAAACAAAATTTGTTTTGAAAGAGAAACTATGGACCACCACAGATTAGTATTTGAGAAAGTACAAGACTAAGGGAACAAAGAAAATAGTGTTATAACTATTTTTACTGGATTCATTAGAATGCCTTTATGGTCTTTGTTCAAAGATTATAAAGGCATTTTATTTTTTTAACTAATAACTCTAAGAAATAAAAAGATTATGGAACGCATTTTGGATAACACAAAATTAATGATGCTGATTGGCATATTGATATACTTTGTTCTTATAGCCATCTACTATCACCTCATACATCCGCTTACACACCATTTTTTTAAAGCTCAAATGGAAAAACCTAATATCATTTTCAAAGCAGCGCCCTGGCTTATAATAACGGGTTTGGTAGGATTTCTAATTGACATACTTGGTAATAATATACCCCATCTTGGTGAAGTTAAAAGATACCTCTTCTTCGATATTAGGTATATGCAATTTGTAATTCTGATTACTTGCGTAGGAGTTAACGAATTTGTTTACGACCAAAATTTTAATGCAGTAGGTAAACTTCCATCAGAAAAGAAAAGGAGACTCTTTCTTACCTATTCTGCTATTCATATGTTTGCTTATTTACTTCCCCAATTAGTTAACATCATATTGGGAGAACTTCCAATTCGTATTCATGCTGATTTATACATTCCCCTTTTGCTGATTGGCACCTACATTGACATTACCCGATTTAGAACTCCAGAAAAAATATTGGGGTAAACAAGCAGCAGCAGAAAAATCTTAGAATGTTCCCCTCCCCGTGTCTCCCCTGACAAGACACTAGAGCTGCTTGCGCAGAGCAGGATTAAAGAACGGAGATTATTTATAATTATGCTGACAAACTATTTGAACAACCCACCCAATACATTTTCAATCATTCCACCCGAACTGTTATTTCCTCCCAATACGTTCATTATCCCCTGCAAGTCAAAGCTGCTGTCTGAAGGGTTATTTGTTTTCTGGATCAATTGATTCATCACGGTTGGGATAAGCGAAGAAACCACGTTGCCTGCCACCTCTTGTGATAAGCCATGCTGATTCATTAAATCATTAGTCGCATTTTGGCTGATATTATTTACTACCTGATTGTTTTGCAAACCACTTTGGTTGTTAAACAAACCCATAATATTTTGAGTATTACCACCAGCCATCTGGCTTTGCAGACTATTGATAATGGATTGTGCTGAAGTATTGATCACCGCATTATTCTGA
>JANYCO010000733.1 GCA_025360235.1 Cytophagales bacterium | reverse complement strand
TACATTTATTTTGATCAATTTGTCTTTCTGCAAATGCGCCGACTGTTTCTGAATTTGTTTTAATAATGTATTTCCAATTAGCCCCAGTCCTACCACAAACAGATTGATGGTTTTGATATCGGAAAGAAAGAAAGATTCGTGCAGCGCGTTTAAAGCTTTAGATAAATTCACTTGTTCGATCACTACAGAAAGGTTTAGCTCTGAAGAGCCTTGTGCGATAGCAATGACATTAACATTATTTTTGCCAAGGGTAGAGAATAATTTTCCTGAAATGCCAGGGGTATTTTTCATATTGTCGCCAACGATAGCCACGATAGAAAGATTTTCTTTCACTACTACCTTATCTATTTTCTTGGCGGAAATCTCTACTGCAAACTCTTCTTCAATGGCAGCTTTCGCTTTTAAAGTTTCTTTCGCATCTATTGCCAGACAAATTGAATACTCGGAAGAAGCCTGTGTTATTAAAATAACATTTGTCTTTTGTCTCGCCAAAGAACTAAATAATCTTGCTGAAACACCAGTTACACCCTGGAGTCCGCTTCCCTGAAGGGTGAGCAAAGAAATATTTTCTATCGAAGAAACGCCTTTAATCATGAAAGAATCGTTTGTGACTTTCTCACTGATCATTGTTCCCTGAAAAGAAGGATTAAACGTATTGCGAATAGCAATAGGGATTTTTTTATTGAATACGGGTTGTAGTGTAGGAGGATAGATTACTTTCGCACCGAAGTGAGAGATCTCCATGGCTTCTACATAAGAAATGAAAGGAAGTGTAAAAGCTTG
The DNA here is from genome assembly GCA_025360235.1 of Cytophagales bacterium. Lineage (GTDB taxonomy): Bacteria > Bacteroidota > Bacteroidia > Cytophagales > Cytophagaceae > JANYCO01. The sequence continues at coordinate 5,094 of JANYCO010000733.1, read as the reverse complement.
TTTTACTTTTCTTGGATCAGCGGTCATCATACCGTCTACGTCTGTCCATATTTCTATGATCTCTGCGTCCAATGCTGCGCCGATGATAGAAGCCGTATAGTCCGACCCCCCACGACCTAATGTGGTAGTTTCGCCTTTGTCTGTGGAGGCTATAAATCCTGTAATAATTTGGGAAGCCTTTTTATCTTTAAAATGGTCGCGTATATTTTTGTCTGTTGTTTTGAAATCTACTTTTGCATTGCCAAAGTTACCGTCCGTTCTTATTAGTTTACGCGCATCAAGCATTTCGCAAGACAATCCTGACTGAGCGATGAGCTCAGACATGATATAGGCAGAAAGTCTTTCTCCAAAACTAACAATCAGATCAAGTGTGCGGGGAGAAAGTTCTTTTAACAAATAAACCCCATGCAATAAATCTTCCAGTTCGTTGGAAAGATTTTTAATATAAGCTACTACGCGGCTTTGTACTTTCACGTCAATGAGTGATTTTACAGCCGTTATATGTTTTTGCTCAATCGATTTTAAGGTTTCCTTATAGGTGATATCGCTGGCAGATGCTTTTTTGCCTGTTTCAATTAACAAATTGGTAACACCGGACATAGCTGAAAAAACAACCGCAAACGGCTTTCTCTCTTTTTTGTTTTGCAGCAGAATTTCCGCTACCGCTTTCATGGCCTCAACTGAACCTACGGAAGTACCTCCGAATTTTAAAACCTTCATGTAATCCTTTTAATTTTATGATCGACAGGGCAAAAACCGACTGGCCCTGTTTTATAGTAATTCTTGTAAAATTACATTTTGTTAAGCGTTTTTCATAAAAAAAAAGCAGTTTGTTACCGTTAAGTTAAAAATGCGTAAATAACAGATGAATCAACTTTTATTTTATAAAAATTAATTCGGATTTATAGTTGGTTATTAAAATATATAAAACTAATTTTCTGTTACTTATAAACATAATAATTTTAAAGATATGACAGACATAAAACAATTTTACACGATGGTTGAGAACGTGATTCGCGACCTAGGCGTAGACCCTTCCCTTTGTAAAGGCGAAAAAGAAGGACAGTGGAGTCTTGTGAAGGGCTCTGCAAGTGTATGGATCGATGTATGGAAAGCCGAAAATGGTTTTACAGGTTATCTTCAGATCATGGCACCGGTTGTTGAGATTCCACCAACTAACCGTGAAGTTTTCTTCAGAGAAATTCTTGATATAAACCACACATTATATGGTGTTGGAATGACTGCGTTTGGAGACTGGATCTACATTAAAACTGTTCGGGAACTTGACGGATTGGATCAGGCGGAAGCGGCTGCGATGTTCAACAGAGTAGGTGGCTATGCAGATGATTATGATGATATACTAAGAGAAAAATATTGGCAAGGAGCTGATAGAAGATAATTTCTTAAAAGGCTGTCTGTAGTAATGCAGGCAGCCTTAGTTTTTTGGAAACACCCGCAAAAATATATTTTCCTGGTTTAAATGGACTGAGGTTTGTTGCTGCATTTCTGGTAGTCGTAAATCATATCGAAGTAGCCAAATACCATTGCGGGTATTCTAATTATATGCAATACCCCTTTTTCACTTCAATTGGATCATTGTCGGTAACGTTATTTTTTGTTTTAAGTGGATTTCTTATTACCTATCTTCTCTTGAATGAAAAGGAAGATACAGGGAATGTCGACGTTAGAAACTTTTACATGAAAAGGATATTAAGAATTTGGCCATTATACTTTCTAACTATTCTAGTTGCTTTATTTATTCTTAATAAAATAGATTTCTTCCACTGTAATACATCACTAGAATATATCTTTAGAGGTTTTAACTTAGATATATTTCTTCTTATTTTACTCCCTAATATTGCTGCAATTACATTGCCTACTATTCCCTATCTTCAGCATATTTGGTCAATTGGCATTGAAGAACAATTTTATCTGATTTGGCCTTGGATAATAAGACATACAAAGAATTATTTGAAAATATTTATCGCTATTATTATTTCTTTTGTTATGATTGGAGCTGTTTTACGTTTTACTGTTGACCATATATTTGATATAACTATTGATCCAATAATCATTAAATATATCAAAAATTTGCATTCTTGTTTTTCAATGTACCGTTTCGGTGCTATGGCAATAGGAGGAATAGGGGCATGGTTGTTATTTTACAAAAAAGAGAATTTTCTGAAATTTATTTATAAAAGGGAAGTGCAGTGGGCAACGGTTGCCGTAACAGCAATCCTTTTTATTGTTGGGCCAAATATCATAATCGCGAAACATGAGCTTTACTCATTATTGTTCTGTATTATTATCATCAATCTTGCTTCAAATCCTCTAAAAATAATATCACTGGAAAATAAAACATTAAATTTTCTCGGGGAAATATCATATGGAATTTATATGTATCACCCATTTGTAATAGGTGCATGCATTGGTATTTTAAAACAAAGAGATGGTTTTACCTTCGGAAATTTTCTTCCCAATCTCATGCTCTATGTTATGACCTTATTCATCACAATTGGTATCTCTATCTTATCCTATTATTTATTTGAGCATAAGATTCTAAAAGTAAAAGAACGTTATACTTAACTTACTGTATTTATTATTAAATTTGTAGTATGCTTAAAAAAGCAATAAAGAAATTACTTTTCGGTATTAATCATCCTCAGGAATACCTTTGTTTGGGACTTGAAAATTTCTCCAATAAATTCAATGTATACGTATCTTTTAGAGAAAAGAGTTCGATAATTAACGTTACCGAAAATCATATTTTTTTAGGTTATAAACCTTTGGTCATTGGAATTTCTGTCAAAAAAGCGGAAGCCTATTATAAAGTATTTTGCACTTCAATAGAGGTATGTCTATCTTTCAACATAGGTCTATTCCACAACAATAAAAATTACGTTGGGTTTCCAGTAGATAAAAATAGTACAGCTCGATTACAATTAAGAGTAGTAACTGTAAAAGATCTCGGGGATACTTCCCTTTTTATTTTAGAAGGATTAAAAGGAGAACATAAATTTTTATCTTCCTTTCATCAATTTACAAATCGATTACTACAATGTTTTAAAAATAAAGGGGCCAACAATGTAGGTCTTCCTGGCAATCTATATGAACAAGTAAGAATTGCATATTCTCTCCCAAGGATAATTTCAATTATAAGTTTGGGGAAAGACAATCTATATAATATGTTTCCAACAGATCTTCACGGAGTTATAGACGATAATTTCTATGTGAGCTCACTAAGACATGAAGGAATGGCTTGCAAACAGGTTGAAGAAATAAAGAAAATAACGCTCTCTAATATTACTACAAGCGCTTATCGTGACGCATACGATCTAGGCAAAAACCATATGCACGATTTAAAACCTATCGAAACATTTAAAGTTACAACGCTCTTTTCCGAGAATTTTCATAGCCCATTGCATAAAGAAACAATCTCTTACAGAGAATTAGAGTTGGCAGATCATTTTGACATAGGGATTCATCGTATACTTTATTACAATACCCTTAACTTTAAAGTGGTTCAACCCGAACCGTATACTTTGTCTCATATTCACCAATACTGCGAAGTATGGAGAGAGAAACACGGAATAAAAACAGAAGGGTTGATTCGATAATGTTTGTAATTTCACTGCCGAAGAAGCTTGTTCTATTTAAAGAGGTGCATGAAATACCGAACAAGTCCTTTATAGTTCATCGGATGAATTTTAAAACTTTTAATAAAAGCTTTTCTTGCAGCATTATAAAGATGATTTCTGGAAAATAATATACCAGACTGATAATGATTATTGCTTACCATTCTTTTGTAAACCTTTTTAGAAATTATTTTTTGATTGTAAAATCGGTCTAAGGAAATTATATATTCTTCAAATGGAAGATTCCCCGCAAGATCTGAATGATTATGATTGTGTCTTCTTATTCTTGCTAAAGAACGATATACCGCGCAGCCTTTATAATGAAGTAAAAGACGACATATAAAATTATGATCTCCGCTTCGCAAACTTTCATCTAACTCCCCCACATGATTGTAACATTCCTTTCTAAACACAATTGTTGATGAAGAATAAATGGACAATTTACTGCTTATATAATCATTGAACATATAACCTTTATAAAGAGAACCTTCTTTGTGTTTGATATATATTCTTTCCTTCATTATTATAGAATCCCTAAACAATACAACATCACTAAAACAAAATCCTATAGAAGGATCCTCTTCTAAAATATCAAATTGAATTTTTAGTTTCTCTTTGTCCCATAAATCGTCAGAATCAATAAGGGCTATATATTTTCCGATCGCTTTTTTAAATCCAAAATTTCTGAGTTTACTTAAATAACCAATTTTAGATAATCTAAAGTATTTTATTCTCTGGTCTTTAAACTCGTTCACTACCGCTTCTGTATTATCTTCCGAACCATCATCCACAATGATATACTCGAAATCAGTATAACTTTGATTCAAAACACTTTGAATAGTTTCTCTTATAAGGTGTGCGCGATTATATGTTATTGTAACTATACTAATCATGGTTATGCCTTATTAGAGGCTGAAAATCTACATTTATTCCAAATAAATCTGGTTTGTGAAAAATAAGCACCATAAAAAATTGTGATATTACTCCTGATAACAAAGCTCCCTCCATTCCTATCAGAGGTATGAGAATAGTACTGCATAAAAAATTAACAAAGCTCCCCGAAAATGAAAATAGTACGGCTAGTTTTTGCTTTCTATATTTCCCTAACTCATAGTTTTTTAGCAAGTACAAATAAAACGGAAGTATGTATAGGTAGCCGAAAATATACATATACATAGAAAATGAAAAATGATATATGTAATTAATTACAAAATAAATAAATATTACCATTAGGAAAGAAACAAAAACTCCAGTTGTAACAAACAAGTTCTCCAATTTTTTTAGTGAGCTTTTACTCAGCCGAAAAATGTTTCTTGCATATGGACTCAAAAACATACTAGCTACAAATTGTGAAAATCCTAAAAATGCCAAATATATTTGATATTCCGCTACTTCTTCCTTTTTAAGAAAATAAGCTACTCCATACAAATCTATTTTAGATTGTAACATTCCGCTAAAT
>JANYCO010000693.1 GCA_025360235.1 Cytophagales bacterium | reverse complement strand
TTCAAATGCCACAAATGGATGGGACCACTGCTACCAGTGAAATAAAGAAATTAGGGATTCCAAACCTTCCTCCTATTATTGCCATGACTGCCTATGCAATGGAAGAAGATCGTGAAAAATTCCTATCTGCGGGCATGGACGATTATATCGCAAAGCCCATAAAATCAGAGGTGTTGATAAATAAGATAGCTGATAAATTAAATTTAAACGAGAAAATAGGCTACATTAGTAGTACAAAGGAAGGTCTGGAGACAAGGAAAAATACGATAATCAGCGATGAAGTCCTGAAAAGTATGATGGTCTTTGTAGATAAGGAAACGCTGATTGGCATCTTTACAGAATTTGAAGAAGAAACAAAAAATCAGTTAGAGGAAGTTAAGAGACTGTTTACCTTTGGAGATTTCAAAAATATACAATCCCATTTGCATACTTTAAAAGGAACTGCAGGTACTTTGGGAGTAGAAAAACTGGAGTCGCAATCAAGACTAATTGAAAGTAATATTAAACAAAATAATTTCGAAAATATTACAGAGAACTTAAACTTGCTTTACGAAGCATTTGAAGAATTTAAAACCAATTATTACCTAATATTAAATAACCTTATTTATGAAAAAAGTTTTAGTAGCTGAGGATAGTTCAGTAATTCAGAACCTGACTAAAAAGATACTACAATTTCAAAACTTCGATATCAAGAGTGTTAAAAATGGTAAAGAAGTATTGAAGTCTATGGAAACTGAGCCTTTTGATCTTATTCTTATGGATATAAATATGCCACAGATGGATGGAATGGCTTGTATCAGAGAAATCCGTTCTATGTCTGATAAAACTAAAGCTTCTATCCCTGTTGTAGCTATTACGGGAAATGCAAAAAATTATTCTGAAGAAGATTTCACTAGTGCCGGATTCAATGATTTTTTGTCTAAACCACTTGATTTTGACAAACTTGTTGACACTGTAAAAAGACTTACTGATACCAAATAAAGCTTAAACTATACTACTGTGATGCAAATTAAATACACTCAACAATTTCTTAATAAGTTGGAAGATATCTTTGCTGAATCCGCTTATATTTTAAGATATGAGAAAGGAAATTTCCACGCTGGTTATTGCATATTAAAAGAAAATAACGTTGCCGTAGTGAATAAATACTTCACGGTAGAAGGTAAGATAAATGCTTTGATAGAGATTTTACGCCAGATAGAAATCAATCCTGAATCTCTTAAAGAAAAAAACAGAAAACTTTATCTCGAACTTACTCAAACAGAGCTCACACTTTGATCGTTACATTTTTAGGTACCGGTACCTCACAAGGTATTCCAACATTTGGTTGCGAATGCGATGTATGTACTTCGATTGATTACAGAGATAAGCGATTACGCACTTCTATTCATCTAAACATAGAAGGCAAAAGTTTTGTTTTTGACTCTGGTCCGGATTTCCGCCAACAAATACTTCGTGAAAGAATTACCAAACTTGATGCACTTATCTTCACACACGAACATAAGGACCACACTGCTGGCTTAGACGACGTACGTGGCTTCAACTATAAAGAAGGAGGCAAAAGCATGAAGGTATATGGTCGCATAAATGTTTTAGAAACACTCAAAAGAGAATTCGCATACGCCTTTACCGAACATAAATATCCTGGAGTACCGCTAATCGATCTTGTAGAAATAGAAAATAAGCCCTTTGAGATTGAAGGGGTAAAATTTGCCCCTATTGAAGTTTTGCATTACAAACTCCCTGTATTTGGTTATAGAATAAAGGATTTTACCTATATCACAGATGCCAACTTTATCTCAGATCAAGAATTAGAAAAGATAAAAGGGACAAAAATTTTAGTATTGAATGCGTTAAGAAAAGAAAAACACCTTTCTCATTTCAGTCTTGAAGAAGCGCTTGCCGTAATTGAAAAAATTAAACCTGAAAAAGCCTACCTGCTCCATCTTAGTCATCAGATGGGGAGACATAATGAGGTAGAAAAAACGCTCCCCACTAATGTGCATATTGCCTATGATGGACTAAAAATAGAAATTAATTAAGAATTAACGACCTCTTTTTTTCTTAATTCTTAATTTTTAATTTGCCTCAAATGATCCTATCCCTCCAAGTCAAACCCAACTCCAAAATCGACCAGATTTACTTTGAAAACGGGCAATTAAAGGTCAAAATACGGGCCCAACCAGTGGATGGAAAAGCCAATGAATATTTAAGGGAATATTTGGCCTCTGTCTTTCAAGTGGCTAAATCACAAGTCAATATACTTAAAGGGTCGACTAGTCGCTTTAAACAGGTAGAGATGTATGAAAATGAGGAAAAATTAACAAAAATTTTAGAGATAATAAAATCATAATTATATCATTTTTAAGTATTTAAGTTATTGTAAGATTACATACAACTCAAGATAAATCAATTTTTTATAAACATAATGCCATTCTACCCGTATAAGTATTTAACCAAATATTACTACTATGAGAAAGATGAACAGAGTTGCTGGAATACTAGGGGTGATGGTCTTATTTTCAAACCTCTTAATGGCTGAAGCCGACAGAGAAATGCTTGTAAAAAGATGGAAGGTAGTCAAACACCAAAAATCTGGTCAGGCAGTGACACTAACAGGAGATGATTTTCTTCAATTCAGAAATGACGGTGTATATGAACATGTACGCAATAACTATTATGCCAAAGGAAGTTGGGCATTAAATGCAGACGAGCTTACCATTAACAATAGTGGCGAATACAATTGGAAAATAGTTTCTGTTTCAGAAACAAAAATGTCAATTGCGCTTGGTGATGAGGTAATGGAAATGGAAGTAGTGAAGATGCCAACTCCTGCAAGTCAAACAACTTCACAAAATGTAAAATACCTTTGCCTTGGTAAATGGAGACCAAATGAACACCATAAAGGTGACGTAGCGATCAAATTTCTACCAACGGATATGATGGCATTCTACACAGATGGTACTTACGAACAAATTCTAAATGGTAAATATTCTAAAGGCAAGTGGAATTACAACAAAGACGAAACAGAATTAACGATAGAAGGCGTAGTGTATAAAGTGGGTGGCCTTTCTTCTTTGTTCTTTAAACTGATTAAAATGCCGGATACGAATGAATTCATTGTATTCGCAAAGACACGATAAAACAGGTTATACAATACCATTCAAATTATCGAATGGCTTAGTGAAGTTGGCAGGAAGAGGTTAATGAATTAGTGAAGTTGAATTTGTGCGGTTGAATTAGTGAAGTTGGGTTTAGTAAAGTTTGTGAAGTTGGGTTATTTTCTTTGAAGGATCATAAAGCTGTAGTCAAATTTATTTTTGTCATCGGCTTTGTGGTCCTTTCTTTCTTTTTCGATCCAATTTGATTTGTCGAAATTTAAAAAAGTATCTGCTTCAAACTTTCCCTGGACCTCAGTAAGATAAATCGTATCTGCTATTTTAAGTCCTAATCTGTATATCTCAGCCCCCCCAATAATCATAGCTTCTGTATCTCCAGCTAGCGTTGCTGTATCAATAGCATCATTTAACGAATGAACAACGATACATCCCTCTACTTTATAATTAATGTCACGAGTAATAATAACAGTAGTTCTTCCCGGCAATGGTTTACCAATCGACTCATAGGTTTTCCGCCCCATAATCATATGATGTCCCATAGTTTTTTCTTTAAAAAACTTAAGGTCTGCTGCCAAATGCCAAAGTAGCTTATTGTCTTTCCCTATTGCCCCGTCTGTAGCGGTGGCGACTATGATGGATATTTTCATTTGTTAAGTATGAGTTTTGAATGTTGAATGTTTAATTATTTTTTAATTCATAATTTAAAATTCAACATTCATAATTAGATTTTGTTCCCTCTAAGAAACTCTTCTATCGCCATTCTTTTTTTTCCTTCCAACTGAAGTTCAAGAATTGAAAGAACGCCGTTCCCTGTTGTGTAGTGGAGAAAGGTCTTGTTGTCTGACACTATTTCTCCAGGATTTTTTGAGTTTGTTTCTGAACTGATTTTTGTTTTAAATATTTTTAAAGTCTTTCCGTTCAATACTGTCCAGGCAGCTGGGTAAGGGCTCAGGCCCCGAATAAAATTTCTGACTTCTTCCGCCGATTTTGTCCAATCGATTTTACATGTTTCCTTATGTATTTTTGGCGCATTCTTAAGCGCTGATGAGAATTGTTGTGGAACTGGTTTATAATTTTTGCTTTCTATCGACTGCACCGTTTTCAAAACAAGGCTTGCTCCCTTTATTTTTAAACGATCATAGAGCGTCTCAAAAGTATCTTCTTCATTGATGATTTCCTTTTCCGCAAAAAGAATATCTCCCGTATCAATTTCATGCTGTAAAAAGAAAGTGGTACACCCCGTTTCTTTTTCTCCATTCATAATTGCCCAATTGATAGGGGCTGCGCCTCTGTATTGAGGTAACAATGAAGCATGAAGATTAAATGTTCCTATCTCTGGCATATTCCAAACAGCTTCAGGTAACATTCGAAAAGCAACAACAATTTGCAAATTGGCATTGTAATTTTTCAACTCCTCAATAAAGGAAGAATCTTTTAAAGCAGTAGGTTGTAATATTGGCAAGTTAAATTTTAACGCAGCATCTTTTACCGGTGATGTCTGTACTCTTAATCCCCTACCAGAAGGCTTATCAGGTGCAGTGATCACTGCTACAACATTGTAGTTATTTTCAATTAATATTTCCAGACTTGGTACTGCAAAATCTGGTGTACCCATAAAAATTATTCGCAATTCTTTTTCTGACATACCTGCTTAGTATTATGGCACAAAGATAAGGTTTTATATTATTCTTTTCTGCCTTATTCTTTCGATTGGATTCGCTATGTATTTGTTAACCATTAATGAAAAGAGAATAGAAAGAATTGCCAATAGAACGCCTTTCCCCATAAAAGAGGGCAAAGTAAACCTTCCAATAAAAGCAAAGAGAAATACGTGTGAAATGTATATGGGATAAGACAATTCACCTATCTTAGAATCAAAATTTAATTCATCTGAGTGACCGCATCAGATATCTTCTGATTATCTTTGGACTTGAGTGCCGTGATCAAACCGGCAACCCCCCTGTTCAGACCGAAAAGTTCACAGCCTTGTATGCATTCATTGAGATATTGAAGAGCATTGTAATATTCTGC
>JANYCO010000355.1 GCA_025360235.1 Cytophagales bacterium | reverse complement strand
TTATTATTCACAGAGAAAATATCCCTCAACATAGGCATTAGATATGATTATTTTACTTTCCAATATAAAAGCAAATTGAATGATACCTTGATGCTCAACAACTCTAAGGGAATTGCAAGTCCAAAATGCAATTTGTACTATAAGATAGGACAAGAAATTCAATTATACTTAAGTGCCGGATCTGGTTTCCATTCAAACGATGCCAGAGTATCAGTACTTCGGAAAGATATTACAAGTTTACCTAAAGCCTATTCTATTGACTTTGGTACAAATTTCAAACTCAAGAAGAAGATTTTTGTTAACTCCGCAGTCTGGTTTATGTACTTACAGTCCGAATATGTTTATGGAGGGGATGATGGATTATTGGGGTTAAGTGGAAGTACAAGGAGGTTTGGAATAGATCTAAGTGCGCGTTATCAGCTTTTGAAATGGCTATTCATCGATGCTGATTTAAATCTTGCACATCCTCGTTTTGTAGATCTGCCCAAAGGAAAAAATTATGTTACGCTGGCGCCCAATATCACCAGTGTTGGAGGGATAGGTATAAATATGAAAAAAGGAGTAAGTGGAAGTTTCAGGTATCGTCATTTGGGTAAACGACCAGCTATCGAAGACAATTCTGTAATAGCTTCCGGCTATTTTATAATGGATGCCGTATTAAATTACCAATGGAAAAAGATTACAATAAATTTATCCGCTGAAAATATCTTTAATAGAAAATGGAGAGAAGCCCAATTCGGAACAGAATCAAAACTAAAGGGTGAGCCAAAACCTATTACAGAAATTCATTTCACCCCAGGTATTCCTTTTTTTCTGAAAGGAGGAATAGCATTTTTATTTTAATAGAATACTATTGATGGATTAGTTCATTTTTTACTCTAATAAAAATTTGTCCGCTTCACATACTTAGAACCTTTCAGTCCGTAATAAATAATAAAAGCGTATGAAAAAAGAGGTAAAATAAAACCTATATTTCCAGGAATAGAGAAAAACAAAACCGGCAAAATCGCTCCTCCTACTATAGCCATATTGAGTAAGGAAGAAGATTCTTCTGCATTTTTCCCCATACCGTCAAGCCCCATAGTAAAGATACTTGGGAATAAAATAGAATTAGAAAATCCTATCAATGCTAATGCCCATAGGCCTGTTGTACTATTGCTAAATAGTAAGAAGAATATTAGAAATAGAATTGCACTACCTGAAAAGATGGCCATGCTTTTCCTTGGACTTAAAAAACGAAGTAAGAGTGTACCAACAAATCTTCCAATCATTGCTGCGCCCCAATAAAATTTAACGAGATTATCCAACGAATGATTGGCCTCCGCTTTCTTAAGTAAATATTGTCCAATTGCGACTTCTGAACCCACATATAAAAAGACGGCAACCGTTCCCATTAATACATGTGGGACCAACCAACTGTACTTTCTTGGTGGTACCGCTTCTTCTATCAGAGGGTGAAAACTTGATGTGTCCAATACCGGTATTTCGGAAAACCCAATGAGCAATGCCAACATTACGAATATTATTCCTAACATTAAGTAAGGCATCTGAACATAACCAATTAGAGCATGAATACGTTCCTGATCGTTCATCGCTTTATAAGAGTCTTCTGTCAAATTTGCTATTTTCATAAATAATCCTCCGGCAAATAATGGTGCCAAATAAGTGCCAAGAGAATTGAAAGCCTGCACTAATGTAAGTTTACTGGCACCCTGTCCTCTTGGACCTAATAGTGCCACATATGGATTTGCTGATACTTGTAACAAAGTGATTCCTGATCCCAGCACAAACAAAGCCACCAATAGTAAAGCAAAAGACTGATAGGCTGCTGCAGGACAAAATAAAAGAGAACCAAAAGCTCCAATCAAAACACCTGAAACCATTCCACTCTTGTATCCTATCTTATCTATAATTTTACCGGAAGGATAAGAAAATAAAAGATAGGCTCCAAAGAAGGCCAAATTAAGGAGATAAGCCTGGTCCTGGTTCAAAGAAAAGATAATCATAAATTTCTCTACCAACATGAAATTCAATACAGTAATCAACCCCCAAATAAAAAAAAGGGTTGAAAGGAGAGCTAACGCCTGGTTGTAATTCTTATTTCCTTTGTTATACATAACCTAAAAAAAAGTAAATATGCTTACCGAATCCAATAATAATCATTTATTTTTAAGATTCGAAGAGGTAAAGTAAAAATTATTAAATTTAATAATTAAAAAATTATATTAAAATGTATTTATTCAACATAACCATCAACATCGAGAATCAGTATAGGGAGGAATGGCTGGATTGGATAAATGGGAAAATGAAATCACTTCTCAATGACAAAACCTTAGTACTTGACTTTAATATTTTAAAAATTATTTCAGAAGAAATGCACAACGGTAGTTCCTTTTCATTCCAATACCATATAAAAGATATTGAAGGTATTGATGTGTTTGAAGAACGTTATGATCGTGAAGTAGCCGCTGGCATGTACCTGCTTTACAAAGAAAAATTTGTGGAGTTCAGAACCCGATTAGAAGTAATAGATTGGAAATTGTAACGATAGACTGTACTTTATACCTATAGGATTATCTAAAAAACTATATTAAGTTAACAAAAATGTCGAAGGTAGTATTTTTAATAGAAAATCTGGGAGAAGTAGAAAGAGCGGGAGCTCTCAATCACATAAGAGCCCTTTCCAATCTCAATATCGTAGAAATTAAAGAGCGCATCATGGATAAAAATCCACTTGCTGAATTTGTGATTGATGGGGAAAACCATGCCAATAAGGTGAAAGCGATTGTACAATGGCTAGGACTTGCAGAACAAAAAAAACTAAAACTCCGCATTTACGAAATAAACGATGAAGATGATTTTTTAACGATGGGCGATACAAGTTCTTACGAAATTGATAAGGCTACTTTGTTGAGTTTTATATAGGATGTCTGAACTATGGTTACGCTGATTGAGTGATATACATGATTAGATGGAATCTTTAAAATTGTAATTGTCCATTTATTTCTCAGTCATAAATTTATTTTTCATGTTCACCATTCAATCAGCGTAACCATAGTTCAGACAACCTATCCCAAAAACAACCCCTCCTGCCTATCTTTCAACTGCACTCCCGATATTTTTTTTGCATTCATTTCTGTAAGCAAATAGAAAAGTTTTTCTGCCGCAAAAGAATACGATAATCCATCAGGTCTGATGTTGGAAACACAATTGCGTCGCTCGTCTGTTAATCCCGGCTTTGGGTGGTAAGTGATGTAAGCGCCCATGCTGTCCGGAGAACTTAGACCTGGTCTTTCTCCAATGAGCATTACCACTATATTCGCGTTCAACAAATTTCCAATTTCATCAGTGAGCGCCACACGTGTTTGTTCGGATACTATAATTGGAGCTATTGACCAGTTTTGTTTTTTAAGTTTTAAAGAAAGAAGATTAATCACAGCTACCGAATGTTCATTTACGGCCACCGCAGAAAGTCCATCGCCAATAATGAAACATAAATCATAAGAAGAGGGAAATTGTTTTAACTTTTGCAAAAATTCCTGATCGAGTTTCTTTCCTGAATTCGGATTTTTCAGATACTCATCTCTTGAAACAGAACTACTTTTTACAAAAAGATAATCAAATCCAATTTCTGAAAGTTCAGTACTGATCTTTTCTTTATTTAATTCTGAGTAAACTGCATCTCTTGCTTGTGCATGAGCTAAACGAAAGGCTAATAGTTCTTTTGTGGGAAGACTTACGCCTGCATGTCCCAATGCTATTCTTGCAGCAGTATGCTTCCGCAGAAATTCCCAGCTGTCGGGTTCGATACTGTTATGCTTTTTTAACATAGTTAAGTAATTTTTGTGCTCCTTCGGTTTTACCTAACAGATTCATATTCGCATCTACAATTCCAATTTTCAAAAGCCATTCTTCAAATTCAGGTGCCGGTTTCAGACCAAATAGTTTCCTTACATATAACGCATCATGGAAAGAGGTACTTTGGTAGTTGAGCATGATGTCGTCTGCGCCAGGTACTCCCATAATAAAGTTACAGCCTGCTGCCGCAAGAAGAGTAAGAAGATTATCCATATCGTCCTGATCGGCTTCTGCATGGTTGGTGTAACAAACATCACAGCCCATGGGTAGTCCTAATAACTTCCCACAAAAATGATCTTCTAATCCTGCGCGAATAATTTGTTTCCCATTGTACAAATATTCGGGACCAATAAATCCTACAACGGTATTGACAAGCAATGGATCAAAAACTCTTGCTACTGCGTAGGCCCGTGTCTCTAGTGTTTGCTGGTCTATACCGTGATGTGCATTTGCAGATAAGCCACTACCTTGTCCCGTTTCAAAATACATTAGATTTTTACCTGTCGTTCCTCTGTTTAATTGAAGCGCTGCCTGATGTCCTTCTTTTAATAGAGAAAGGTTGATGCCAAAACTTTTATTCAATGCTTCAGAACCACCTATGGATTGAAATACAAGATCTACCGGAGCTCCTAGCTTTATGGATTCAATAGTTGTACTGATATGACTCAGCACACAAGATTGTATTGGAATAGAATATTTCTGACGAACAGAATCAATAAGTTCTACTATTTTAATTGTAGCATGTACATTATCTGTAGCGGGGTTTACCCCAATTACCGCATCACCACTGCCGTACATCAATCCATCAAGCAACGAAGCTGCTATCCCCTTTAAATCATCTGTTGGATGATTAGGCTGTAATCTTGTAGAAAATCTTCCTGGTAAGCCAATGGTTGTTCTGAAGGAAGTAATTACTTTACATTTTGAAGCCACTAAGATGAGGTCCTGAAGGCTCATAATTTTGGAAACAGCAGCAGCCATCTCAGGTGTGATACTGAATTTTATTTTGGAAAGCAGTGTACTGTCTGCTTCTTCAGAAAGCAACCAATTACGAAAATCTCCAACAGTGAAGTGGCTGATGTATTGAAAATTTTTAGCATCATGATTATCAACGATCAGGCGTGTTACCTCATCTTTTTCGTAAGGGATAAGATGATCTTCCAGAAATGTTTTCAAAGGTAACTCTGCCAACTTCATTTGAGCCACTACTCTTTCTTCATAAGATTCTGCTGCCAGTCCCGCCAGTTGATCTCCTGAACGCAAAGGGGTAGCCTTTGCCAGAAGCTCTTTCAAACTTTGGAAACTATACGTCCTGGATCCGACTGTATGTTTATACATGCTTCATTCTTTTTCAAAAGATAAGCATTCTTATACACAAATAAAATTCAAGGTATTTGTGTTAAGTTAATATTAACAAAAAATGAATTATAAAAATTATGAGTTATGAATGTTGAATTAAAAAATTATACCACTCAACATTCATAACTCATAATTTAAAACGTTTACCAACCCATTACAGACTTTACATAATTACCTGTCTCCTGAGCCATGTAGGCATGTTGCGCCATGCCAGGATGAGTACCGCAACCAGTACCACTAATTTTGGTTACAAAAAATTTGTGCACCTTACTATCGCCGCTTGTATTAAAATCGTTCACTACTCCGGTGAGTGCGTTTTTCAGATTTGTTGCTGATTTATCGGTAACTGCAGGCCAGCCGTCTCCAAGCATAGGACTTGAAAGACAGAAGATATGTGCATTCGGATAATAGCCTCTTAGTGTTGTCACGAAAGCTTTGTAAGCATTCACATACGTCGCGGAATCAATTGTGGGAACTCTTCCTGGTTCGAAGAGGGGATCTCCGGGTGAAAAATCATTTGTCCCCAATTCGATCACTATTGCATCCGGTACAAATTGATTTACATCCCAGGTTACTGTTGGTGCGTTGGATTCCTGATATAAGAGATCATACACTTGTGGCATCGTGCGACCATCGTATTGGGCAGAATAATTTCTGTAAACACCAATACCAGAAACTGCTGTACAATGATACTCTGCATTTAACGTTCTCGCCATTACAGGACCAAAAGCAAGGTAATTATTATGAAAAGGTTGTCCCCATCCATCGGCAGAACAATCGGCAGATCCATTGGCTGCTTCAATACCAGAGCCACAGCTGATTGAGTTGCCTATGAATTGCATTTTCCTTGTTGGCTTTGGATCTGGAGTAAGCATTTTCCCAAAACGGAATCCAAGGAATTCGCAATTGCCTATAGTGGCTTCTGTTCGTTTTACAAACTTAACTGTATGTGTTCCATATTTTAAATTTGAAACCACTTTGTACATCGATACTCCTGCCACGGGAGTTATTTTGTAAGTTGTAGTATCGATAATTACATCATAATAATTTTTTCCTCCCCATAAAAACTGGTCGTTGAAAAATACAGTACAGGAGGTACCTTTGAATTTAGCTTTTATGTATACCCCCGGCGCAGAGAATTTTGGTTTCTCAGGATCAGTAAAACTAATCCTACCTGAATATTGAATATTGGGATTACTGGCAGTATAAAAATGTGTGGTGGTATCTGTTCCTGTCGTAACATCAGGTCCCGGATCACTACTTTTTTTCTTACAATTAGCTAGAAAAAGCCCCGAAATAAGTAGCATCGTAAGTGCAAGTATAAAGTTTGTTTGCTTATTCATTTGAAAAGGTTTAGTTGTGTCATGATTTGTCGTATAATTCAAAGATACTGATTTTTACTAAAATAATGCTAATATAATACTACTAAATAAAGGTTTTTTACTATTTTTATCCGTAATTAACAGGATTGGCCATTTTTTGAAAAAATCTTAATTTTAAATCGGCTTTAAAAATTTTTGGGCTTTTTAAAAATAATATAAATTTAACTCTATTTTATGTGTTCCGTTATCTCCACTTTAGAGGCTTTCATAGCAGGCAGGTAAGAAGCGACAACCGTCAACAAAAAAATGATTATTGAAGTAATCAAAAAATCCATCCCCTGTAATTTCACAGGATAGGATTTAACTAAAGAAGTTTCCATACCCAAAGGTACAAAGCCTGTAGTTTGTTGAATAAAACAAAGCAAAAAACCAATTATTAATCCGACCAGTGCCCCGGAAAAAGCAATGATCATTCCTTCTGTCATAAAAATATTTCTTATCAAAAGTGCAGTAGCTCCCATTGACTTTAAAACAGCAATGTCTTTACGTTTCCGGATCGTAAGCATAGTAAGACAAAAATAAATTCCTACCGAAGAAACGGCCAGAAGTAAAGTAAGGATGATATAAACGGCCAATTTCTCCACATGAATTGCTCTTATAATGGAAGAATGCTGTTCATCGCTGTTAAGTACAAGAAAATTTTCACCTAAACTTTCTCTTAACCCTTTCTGTACATCAGGAATAGTATAACCTGTTGTCAACTTTAACTCCAGAGAAGTCCTTTTGTCTCCATATTCCAGCAATTCCTGAGCAAATGACAATGGAACAAATATATAATAATCGTCATATTGTTTCTCGATTGCAAACACACCTCCAGCCTTTAGGCTTCCGAAATTAAAGGCATCAGGGGAATCAGGTTTTTTTATTTTTTTCCTGTTTGGGTAATAAAAATTGAGTGGAGCAAACGGGTCATTCAGCAAAACAGAAAGTTTGTATTGTACGCCCGCCCCAACTATAGCAAAATTCGCATCGCCTTTTTTAAATTGAAGTTTCCCTTCCACCATCATGGAATCCATGCGGTGCTGTGCTATAAAGTTATCAGAAACGCCTTTTATTTTTACAACATCCTTCTCACTTTTGTAAGCAACAATCGCGTTGTCTTCGATCACCTCTGTTATGATCGCTATCCCATCTACTTTTTTTATTTTTGAATACAGCTCTTCTGATATGACGAATGATTTCCCGGTAGAAGCTGTAATCTTTATTTCAGGATCAAAACTATTGTACAGATTTCTGATCACATCTTCCATCCCATTTAAAACAGACAAAACAACGATCATCGAAAAAGTAATCATCGTTACTACCAACATTGACAGAAAAGAAATAATGTTTATGAAATTAATCTTTCTACCTAAAAGAAAATACCTGCGAGCAATAAAGGAAATGAGATTCAAATTTTATAATGCTTAGTATTGAAACAAAGATAAGCGGATTTTGACAAAAAAAATTTTTGTCACATAAATCAAGTGTCACCCTGGGCAACACTTGATTATGTAACAAAGAATATGAAAACAAATTATACTTACTTGAGTGTTTATACGACATGAGTTATTAATAGGTTTCAAAAAGATTGCTTTTTTTGAAAAAAGTTCCCATTTTTTTGATTTATATTCATAATTATCTGACAAACAGGTATAAAAATACAAAAAATAGTTACTTTTTTTCTCTTTTAATTTGTCTGATTTCGATATAAAAGGAATTCGTATTAAAATTAACCTCCTTTTTACCTCCTTTTATAATAGGAATTGCAAGTGTTTGATATTCCCTAGATGGGCATATCTTTATTTTTTTTCCATTATTTACTTGAATAATCAATGGCAGGGAAAAATTCTTTTCATCAGCCACCCATTTATATTTTAATACTACCTTTTTGTCCTTTTTAGAAAGCTGATACTCCAATACTGGTATATCTGTATACATTAAATACTGATGAAAAAAAG
>JANYCO010000674.1 GCA_025360235.1 Cytophagales bacterium | reverse complement strand
CAACATTGCCAACATAAATATCTATAAACTGACAATTGTCCACAACATTTATTTTGTTGGGCTTTCCAGCAGTACCAATGGATGATATTCCCTTAAAGGGAAGAGCAACAGTTCCTCCTACAGTTAGGTCTTGCAGAATACAATTATTTATACTATTATTAGTATTCCCCAATAATATAGAAGTTGAAAAAAAGAAAAAAGCATTTGGGGATACCGGTTCTGCTTCAGTTTTTAAAAATTTAATTTCATTAAACCCAGCATCACTAGTAAAATTAAATATTCCTCCTGCTCCTGCTCCAGTTAAAATATTTCTAAGTAAAAAATCTCCACCACCTACACCTCCCGGTCTACCATCAAAAATAACATTTGTTGCGCCAACATAACTAAACAAATAAAGATTGGCTCCCGGATTTCTTTGAATATTTGTCCCAACCACACCTAATGCAGGTCGTATAGTAATAGTAAAGGAAGTTGTTACTTTTGAGTTAAATACACATGGAATCGTTTCTGATGCACCACTATAATCTCCGTAAATCTCAATTAGGTAATTTGCAGAGAGCGTTGATGGAATGGAATTATAAGCGGCCTGAATATTAGTAAACATTCTTGAAGCCCCTACGGTAATTGTAGTAGGAACAGAAATCGATCTGCTCCCAGCAGGATTTGTCACTGTTGGAACTTGCACCCCTACCCCTCCATCAAAAGTCAATTGCGTACATTGGGCATCTAATCTGTTAGCAGGTATAGCCGAGGGAGGAACATCGTAAACTAACCAGAAATAGTTTGTACCCGCTACAATAGGCTGGCTTCCTGTTACAGAAAATGTTCCTGCAGGAGAAACCACAGTTGGGCCAAATTGTCCTATCGGAGCAAAAGAAGGACTTGTACCTGTACAAAATACTTTTGCATTAGTGATGTCTGTCGTTGAATTGTCTGTACCAAGACCGTTACCACCGTTTACATCAAGGTTTAATTGTGTAAGATTAAATCCTCCACAAACACCTGCTGCAACAACCTGAATACCGATGATGGCATTATTTTGAGATCCTGGCATTACATTTCCAGCTACTGAGGTAGCTGTACTGGAAGTGTATGTAAGAGGAGCTGCCTCAGTTAATGAGCCGAAATTTGTAACATCGTTTGTAATACCTGGAATTACGGAACCAGTGCCAGGGTTAGCACTTGTCCTTAAAATACTTCCTGCAGCTGCTACTGGTGATGGAACGATTGCTCTTGCCTGAATTCCGGAAATAGTGATTACATCTAATTGTGCTATGAGAGTATTAGAATACGTTAGGGTAATGGTGGATGAAGTCACTACAATAGAAGCTGCGGTAAGGTCTCTTGCTGCCAGAAACCCAACGAAGCCAACACCTGGGTTAAATTCATATCCAGCAGGAGCTGTCAACACCATTGTCAAACCGGGGGCTGGTAATAAATCTGTTACAATACCTTCCGTGATTACTATGTTACCAAGAGTAGTATAGGTTCCGGAACAAAGCGCTCCACCACCTGTTGCGGCAGTTATGGTTACTGCTGCATTTGTCTTTTGTAAATTTAAAAATAATATAAAAAATACAGCGATGATGTATTTAATAAATGGACCGATTTTGATATACTGAAGGAGTAGTTGTTTAATCATTAATAGGACTTTATTCGATGTATTGGGACTAATTCTATATAAAATACTTAAAACCAATTAAATAACCATCCTAACATCATCCTTCCCTTCTCAATTTAGGCAGTTCTCAAGTTTGCTTATACGTGTACTTTCCCTGTAAGTTTTGTGATAAAGGGATATTTTTCAACATTTTAATGGAAAAATCTATATTGACTGTGATTCATTTGATTTTTGTGATGGTTTGATTTTAATTTAAAATACAAATCTTGGGAGAAAGCTTACTCAAAAGCAAATCGCTTACAACGATTCCAGTTCAAAACTTATCTTCCGGAGTATATTATATTAAAATCCATACAGAACAGGATGAGAAAATTATCAAGTTTAATAAAATTTAATAGTTACTATATTTTTACAAAAACAAAAAGGCCAAAGGAAAAAATCCCTTGGCCTTTTATAAATATTAAGATATACTTATCTTAAACA
>JANYCO010000642.1 GCA_025360235.1 Cytophagales bacterium | reverse complement strand
CTTTCCTCTATGTGGAACAGGCGCCAGGTATGGACTGTCCGTCTCTAATACAATATGGGCTAAATCAAAGTCAGGAATTACTTTATCCAGTCCACTGTTTTTGAATGTGACTACTCCGCCTATTCCAATTTTAAATCCTATTGAGGCTACTTCTTCGGAGTCTTCTTTTGTGCCGGAGAAACAATGAAAGATTCCTTTTAGGTTTTCGCTTTTTACAGATTTTATAATGTCCATCGTTTCTCTGTATGAATTTCTACAATGAATAATTACAGGAAGATTATGTTTTTCGGCAAGTGAAATTTGTATTTTCAAAGCCTCCTCCTGCTGGTTTCTGAAGCTGGTATCCCAGTGCAAGTCAATCCCTATTTCTCCTATAGCTGAAAATTTACGTTTGTTTAGCCAGTCTTCAATGATGTATAATTCTTTTTCAAAATCCTTTTTTACATAACATGGATGAAGCCCCATCATGGCGATACATTGATGAGGGTATTTATTTTCAGCCTCCATCATTGCATCAATAGAGGTATGGTCAATGTTGGGCATGTAAATTCTTTCAACACCCGTTTCTCTTGCTTTTTCAAGAATGGCTGTTCTGTCTGTATTAAATTCCTCGTCGTAAATATGGGCGTGGGTATCGATGTACATATATCGGTATTGAGTCCTGAGTAATTAGTATTGAGTAGAATAAAAAAAGTCTGCGGTACCGCAGACTTTTTTTATTCGGAGTATTGATTTCTTATATATCAAGAATGGTGAATTCCACCCTTCTGTTTTTAGCTTTGTTTACTGCATTACTGTTAGGTACTACAGGTTTAGTTTGTCCGTATCCTTTTCCAGTAATTCGATCACTGGCGATGCCCTTGCTTTGAATATATTCTTCAACAGCTTTGGCTCTCGCATCAGAAAGTTTTAAGTTATTGGCAGGTTTACCAACGTTATCTGTGTGTCCACCAATTTCTATTTTAATCTCAGGATAATCGTTGAGGAAGGTAACTACTTTATCAAGTTCCACAAAAGACTCTTCTTTTAGTGTAGCTTTTCCAGTTTCAAAGAATACGTTGTTTAGTTTTACCGCAGACCCAACCTCTAAAGGAGAAAGGTATAAGTCTTTGAATATTTTCACAGGAGTAGTTTCTCTGCTAAGGTCAATAGGTTCGAACACCGGGAAATATTTATTGGCTGCTGCATTTACGATGTAAGCCTGACCAATTGGGATTTCCATATGGTATTCCCCAGTAACCCTGTTGATTTTAGCACCTTCAAATACCACTTCGTTCAACTTAACTTTAGTTTCAATAGTTGAAGGAAGTGGTTTATTTGATTTTCTACTCAATATTCTTCCGGATAGAATGGCCATTAATTTTATTTCGGTAGCATAAAGATCTTTATCAATTACCTGGTATTCGTCAATCGCATTCAGATTTATATACTCAACATCAGGAGTGTATTTATCAGCCAATACTTGTAAGCTGTGGTTGCTACCATGCGGTACCTTTATTTTATAGGTTCCATTCACCAGATCAATAATTACTGAATCTGTGATAATACCATCCATGGCTACTCTTGGCAGCACAGCAGCAGGTAGTTTTTCTCCTGTTTTTCTGTTTAGTAGTCTACCTTGAACTAATACATAAGGAATAGGAGTTAATTTTAGATTTTGTACTCGCTCTGTATATTCTCTAACACCTGATACATCAATAATTTCCTGAGTAGCGGTGAAATTTTTAGCGTCAGCTTTTAGATAATATTGTTTACCAAGAGGTAATTTTAATTTGTATTTAGCAGAATCAGGATTGATAGTTATGCTGTCAACAGGTTTTCCATCTGCCATAATTGTAAATGTATATTTCGAAGAGATAGGTGCATTTCTGGTGGTATTATAGACTGTACCAGTAAGAACAATAAATGGATTTTCTTCAAATAATTTTACCCTGTATATATCTTCTTTAGTATTTCCGTTTTTGTCAGAGCAGAAATAAGCCCAGCTTCCTTTGATATTTGTTTTGTAATAGGAATCAAAGGCCGGTGAATTAATGGTATCAGTAAGCACTACAGGACTAGTCCATTCTTTCCATGTATCGTCGATTCTGCTGGAACGCATTACATCAAACTCTTCGTTTTTGAAATT
>JANYCO010000607.1 GCA_025360235.1 Cytophagales bacterium | reverse complement strand
AAATTTTTAAAGTTCGACTCTAAAGGAGCTCCAGGAAAAAAACTACTTCAAAAATCAGTTCTGGCAATTGCAGAAGCAGGAGATGGAAAAGTATGGCTAGCTACCGATGGCGGTGGACTCAATCTTTTTGATCCTAAAAATTATGAGTTTAAGAATTATACCGAACAGAATGGAAAAGTTGCAGCTAACGTGATCACTTGTCTGCTTCCTGATAAAGAGAATAATCTTTGGTGTGGAACATATAGACGAGGAATGTTTAAAATGGATACGCACACCGGGGAAATTACAAAATTTAGTCTTGATACAAAGAAGCCAGGGAAAAGTCTTTTCAGGAGTAGTGTATTTTCATTATGTGAAAGCAGCGATGGCCTGCTATGGATTGGTTATATTACAGGAGGTATTGATCTCTACAATAAAAAAACAGGATTGATTTCACGTTCACCTCTTGATAGCCTTGATGGTGGAGTTTTTGCGGAAAGCAGTGTCTTCAAAATAATGGAAGACAGTAAAAGAAGAATTTGGATTGGATCTGAAAATTTTGGCGTATTTTGTTTTGATCCATCAGGAAATATTTTTCATCATTTCACATTTGATAAAAACGTTAAAGAAAGTTTAGGGAGCAACGATGTTCGCGATATTCTTGAAGACAAAAATGGAAACTTTTGGTTTGCCACCGGCAAAGGAGGTTTGAGTAAGTTGCTGAATTTTGAAAAAAAGATTTTTAAAAATTATACCATGGAAGATGGTTTTCCAAGTAATCATATTCTGAGTATACTTGAGGACGGCCAAAATAATTTGTGGCTTTCTACGGATAAAGGAATCTCTTTTTTTAAAATAAAGGAAAATAAAATATATAATTTTGGGACCGAGGATGGTTTGCAAAAAGGGCAGTTCAATTCTAATTCTAAATTAAGAACTTTCAATGGCTATATGTATTTCGGAGGAATTGAAGGGTTTAATTTATTTCATCCTGATAGTATTCATATCAACGAAATAAAGCCTTCTCTTGTTCTGACAAGTTTTAAAATTTTTAATCACTCGTTGAAAAGTAATCAGAAATTTAATGGGATAAATTATCTTGATCGATCCATTTCTCAAACCAAAGAAATCGAACTGAGGTATAACGATAATGTATTTTCTATAGAATTTGCAGCGCTTGGTTATATTTCTCCGGAGTCAAATCAATACGCCTATAAATTGGAAGGGTTTGATCAGCGTTGGATGTATGTAAATGCAGGCAAACGATTTGCCACCTATACCAATCTAGATCCTGGTACTTATAATTTCCTTGTAAAAGCATCCAATAATGATGGGATATGGAATGATGAGGGTATCTCATTAAAGATTATTATTCTCCCTCCATGGTGGATGACATGGTGGTTTAGAGTATTTGCACTGCTTACGGTTATTGCAGGAATAGTGTTTTTTATTTACTTAAGAACCCGATCTGTTAGAATAAGAAATAAATTTCTGGAAGAAGAAGTAAGAATACAAACGGAAGACCTGTTGAAGAGTAATCAAAATGTTTTACTAAAAAATAAAATATTAGAAAAAAATAATCTTGAAATATCTAAAAAGACAGAAAGAATTCTTGAGCAGCAGGAAGAAATTCTGAAACAAAAGGAAGAAGTAGAACAATTAAACAAAACAAAAGATAAGTTTTTTTCTATCATAGCGCATGATCTGAAAAATCCAGTGAATGCATTGGTAATGCTTAGTAAGCAGTTGAAAAGAGAAGTAAAAGAGACAAGCGAAACTGGATGGGAACTTATTAATCATGTTGAAATTTCTTCAGAAAGAATCAAGGATCTAACTTTTAATTTGTTGGAATGGACAAAAACACAGACTGGGAATATTAGAGTATATCCGATCCGTATTTCTATACATCAGTTAATTGAAGAAAATACCCAACTTCATTTTTCGCAGACTTCACAAAAGCAAATCACCATTGAAGAGGTAGTGGATACATCGCTTTTTGTGAAAGCGGACTATAATATGGTGAGTACTATTGTTAGAAATATTCTTGGGAACGGCATTAAATATACACCAAAAGGAGGACACCTGATCATCTCTTATTATTCAGACGATGAGGAGGTGATCATCTCCTTTAAGGATAATGGAGTTGGTATGGAGGAGGAAGTATTGGAAAAACTTTTTGGTACAGGAATGAATGTGTCGTTGAGCGGTACAGAAAATGAATCGGGTACCGGATTAGGGTTGATGATTGCTAAAGAATTTGCAGTGTTGAACAACGGCGATATATATGCAGAAAGCAAACCAGGCAAAGGAAGTACATTTTATCTTTGTCTTCCAGAAGCAGAAGCTAGCATTTCGGAAATTCCTTTGCAGGAAACGAAAGGCTTACTAAATCTAATGCCAGAGAGAATTATCGATCAAAATGAGGTAATGATAAAAGAACAGTTTAAAGGAAAAAAGGTTCTTCTGGTAGATGACGATGTTCAGATACGAAATTCTATCAAGTATATTCTAAAAGATGTATTTGAGATCTATGAAGTTTCAGATGTAAAAAATGCGATAGAACTCTGTGAAAAGATCTTTCCGGATTTTATAATTTCAGATGTAAACA
>JANYCO010000603.1 GCA_025360235.1 Cytophagales bacterium | reverse complement strand
TGAAAGCAATCTAAAAAATCAGGAAAAGAATATTACAGAAGAAGGGGAAAAGGAAATAACTGTTGAGCTTAGAAGCGAATACAGAAACCTGAAATTAGATTCTTTAAAGGAAATAGAAAAAAACCTTATCAGGCAAAAACTTTACCAGATTATTGAAATAAATTTACAGGCTATAGTTCGTAAAAATAATGAGGCAAGCACATCTGCGGATGATGCTGTCTTATATATGAGTTTGATAGGAGCGGTAACTATTTTAATTACCTTCTCTTTTATTTTAAATTTCCCTGGTTATATAGCCAATCCTATTCGTGAGCTTACGGAAAGCATAAAAGAAATTTCAAAGAAAAATTATTCTCAGAGGGTGCATTTTAAGTCCAATGATGAATTTGGAGAGTTGGCTTCTGCTTTTAATAAAATGGCAAAAAAGTTGGATGACTATGAAAATAGTAATCTTGCTCAAATTATTTTTCAGAAAAAACGGATCGAGACTATTATTAACAGAATGCATGATCCTATTATAGGTTTAGATGAGAATAAGAATATTCTTTTTGTAAATGGAGCAGCAATCGTGATTCTTGGAATTTTAGAAAATGAAGTGATTGGTAAATATGCTCCCGATGTAGCTTTGCATAATGATCTATTAAGGGTGTTGCTTAATGAAATTGAGGATGTAAAACCTTTGAAGATATTTGCAGAAAATAAAGAGTCTTATTTTATTAAAGAGACACTTCGAATATTCGCTGAGGATAAATTAATTGGTCAGGTTATAGTTCTGAAAAATGTAACGCAATTCAAGGAATTAGATGCTGCAAAAACAAATTTTATAGCTACAATCTCACATGAATTAAAAACTCCAATCGCTTCTATAAAAATGGGACTAAAATTATTGGAGGATAATCGTGTAGGAACGCTCAATGAAGAACAAAAAAAACTTATTGATAATATTAAAGAAGATAGCCAGCGTTTGTTAAAAATAACCGGAGAATTACTTGATCTTACACAAGTGGAAACAGGTAATATACAATTACATTATAAACCAACCTCACCAAAAGAAGTGGTTGATTATGCTTTTCAGGCAATGAAATTTCAAGCCGAACAAAAAAATGTTAGTATTATAATTGAAATAGAAAATAATTTACCAAATCTAAATATTGATCTTGAAAAAACGGCTTGGGTGATGGTGAACTTTATTTCTAATGCTATTCGATATTCTCCTGAAAATAATAAAATAAATATTGAGGTTAAAAGAGATTCAAATAATGTAGTGTTTTCAGTAAAGGATTATGGAAAGGGAATTGATATAAAATATAAAAACAAAATTTTTGATAAATTTTTTAAAGTGCCCAACGGATACTCCTCTTCAGGTACTGGTCTTGGATTAGCCATCTCAAAAGATTTTATTGAATCACAACAAGGCAAAATATGGGTGGAAAGTGAGCCTGATAAGGGAAGTGAATTCAAGTTTAGTTTGCAGGTATTATAGTCTGGTTTGGAATATAAGGTGAGAAGTAAGAGGTAAGAAGTAAAAATATAAAAATAAATTTTCACCTCTTTCTTCTCACCTCTCACCCTTTTACCTTGAAACATATGTAGTATAAGACCTTTTATTGAAATTAAGAACTGTTTTTTTTATATCGTTAAAATCCTATCTTTGATATCGATGAAACAAGAACAGGAGAAAAGATTCAGTAAATGAGAGGATTTAAACTTTATGTTTTTATTGTAATTCCCTTTGTTTTGGGGGGACTCGTTTTTCTTATTCTTTATAAGAATCCTCTCTATCTTATTAGTGGTGATTCGGGCGTTAAAAAAATGGATCTTGTGTTGACAGGGTATACGGATAAAGCTGTGAATGGAGGCTCTGTGGTGGGATTTTCCAAAGATGCTTCCGGAAAAATTAGTTATAAATATACTTTAAGAGACGGGGCACCATATCCTTATGTAGGTATCCAGTTTTCAAAAAAAGATAGCTCTTTATTTGATTTGACCGCTTATGATTTTCTTAAAATAAAAATAAAGGCTTCTTCTGGAACAAGAATTCCCTTTACTATTACTTCCGATATTCAAGGGTATAGTAAGAAAGAAATTGAGCTTACCTATCGTACTTTGCAGTATGTACTCACTGTTAATTCCAATGTATCTGAAATTTCTGCTCCAATAAAAGAATTTGCTACTCCAAATTGGTGGTATGCTACTAATAATATGACTGAAAAGGATCTTAAGTCTCCTGATTTTTCTAGGGTTAAAACGATCCAGCTTAACAATTGTATAAATCTGAAGAAAGATATAGAAGATGTTATAGAGGTGGAGGAGATAAGTTTTAATAAAGATCTTAGACCATTTTATATATATGCAGGTGTTTTTGTGGTACTCTATTTTGGCTTAGGGTTTTTATTTTTAAGAAAGAAGAAGGAGGTGGCAAAAATAGAAATTAATTTCCAATATGAAAAGACGGATGTTATTAATTATGAGGATAAGGAAGAAGAAGCCGTTTTTGGTTTTATTACTTCCAATTATAGTAATGCTGAATTAACAATTATTGATGTTCAGCAGGCAATTGGTATCCACGAAAGAAAAATATCGGCAATCATAAAAAAGAAGACAGAATTGAATTTTAAACAGTTTCTAAATAAATTAAGAATAGCCGAAGCCAAAAGACTTCTATTGACAAGCAGCCTACAGATATCAGAAATTGCATTTAAAGTAGGTTATGGCAACGCTTCTCATTTTAACAGGGTATTTAAGGTTTCAGAAAATTGTGCCCCAAATGATTTTCGTAAGGAGCATGCCTCTTCCTAAAATAGTGCTAAATTTATTGATACTATTGTAATTTCCATTGATATTAAGATTTTTGGTCTTTTTGTAAAGTTTTTCAACCCTATTGTAAATTAATCGTAGTTAACTTCTATTAGTTTTGAATCAGTAAACTAATAGATAAAACTATAAAACTAACCCCATGAAAAATTTAATCAGACTTGTAATTTGTATTTTTATAATTTTACCACAATTAGGATTTTCTCAGGTTGGTAAAATATGTAACTGGCGAGACGATAAAAAAGCAGCGGTTGTTTTAAGTTTTGACGACTGGTCTCCCGGACAATATCCAATTGTACCCCCTGCTTTGAATGCAAGGGGACTTAATGCTACTTTTTTTCCGGAGACTTCACTCATTATAGCTTGGAATCATGATTGGCCAACGGTTGTGGCAACCGCTGCTGCTGGAAATGAAATAGGAAATCATACCGTAAATCACCCGGATCTCACAACTAAAACAGCTAGTGTAATAAGTTCGGAAATTACCGGGGCCAGAGATGCGCTTAATGCACATATTACGTCACAGAAAGTGGTGTCTTTTGCGTATCCTTTCGGTACTTATAATGCAGCCATAATTGATACAATAAAGGCAGAAGGACATATCTGCGCCAGAACTGTTTTCCCTCCTTCCGGCGTTTATTATACTTATAATTTTGCTACTACTGACAATGATTATTATCTGCTGCGTACTTTTCCAATGAATGGGTCTGTTACAACAGTTGCCTTTACTGCTGAAATTCACAATGTAATTAACGGAGGAGGTTTGCTTACCTATTTATATCATAGTGTTGACAATGCAACAGCAACATACGGAGATAATTGGTATGCAAAAGTTTTAGAAGACTCTCTGAAAAGACAAATGGATACTATAGTGGCTATGCAAAATAAAATTTGGTCAACCACTTTCGGAAATTCAGTTCGGTACCACAGAGAGAAAAAATGTG
>JANYCO010000597.1 GCA_025360235.1 Cytophagales bacterium | reverse complement strand
CTGGTCCGCTTATTCATGTTAATTTAGTTCATCTGTTTTCCAATTCGTTACCCTTGCTTATTCTGGGTATTATTATGTTTAATTTTTATCGTGTTATAGCTTTTGAGGTATTTGTTTGGGTTTATATAATTTCAGGTTTATGCGTATGGATAGTTGGCGAGAACGCAAGTCATATAGGTGCAAGCGGTCTTATTTATGGTTTTGCTAGTTTTATTTTTTTTAGCGGACTTTTCAGAGGGGAATTTAAGGCCTTGGTATTGGCTATATTAGTAGCAATTGTATACGGAAGTATTGTTAACGGTATGTTACCCGGTAAAGTTGGAATCTCCTGGCAGGCGCATTTGTATGGGGCTATGGCTGGCGGGTTATGTGCCTATTTTTACAGAAAGGAGAAGTAGATAATATTTTGCATATCTTTATACTATAATAAATGTAGTTGTTATGAATAAAAAAATAATTTATTTATGGGTTCCTTCCATCCTGTTTCTTCTATCCGGAATCTTATGGAATGAAGTTGCTGGTCAGGATACTTCTAAAGTTGTAAAAAAACACCTTACAGAAAGAGTAATTATTCTCGTTATTGATGGTCCAAGATATTCTGAAACATGGGGCGATAAGACGCATCAATATATTCCTCGTATGGCAAATGATATGGCAAAGTCAGGAGTGGTCTGTACCAATTTTTTTAACGATGGATATACGTATACCACGTCAGGTCATGCAGCACTTTGTACTGGTGTGCGTCAAGAGTTGGAGAATAGTAAAGGAACAGATCTGCCCCAGCAGCCTTCTGTTTTTCAGCATTATTTAAAACAATCAGGACTTCCGTCTTCTAAAGCCTGGCTCATTACTTCTAAAGATAAATTATTTATTCTTGGTAATTGCAACGACACAAAATGGAATAATAAATTCAATCCTTCATCCGACTGCGGAAAGAATGGAGCTTTGTCCGGCTATAGAAATGATACAATAACCTTTAACAGAGTGATGGCTGTTCTGAAAAAAGACCAACCAAATTTATTGCTGGTAAACTTTAAAGAACCAGATGGAGCGGGTCATGCCAACAATTGGCCGGAGTATCTTCAAGGAATTAGGGTTACGGATAGCCTGGTTTGGGAAGTATGGAAATTTATTCAGGTAGACCCTTATTATAAAGATAAAACAACCTTATTTATAACCAACGACCATGGACGACATATTGACGGATGGAAAGATGGTTTTGTTTCCCATGGAGATGACTGCGATGGATGCAGACATATAAATCTCTTTGCTTTTGGACCTGATTTTAAAAAGGATGTTATTCTAGATAAATATTATCTTCAAGTAGACGTACCTTCTACAACGGCAGAATTACTGGGCTTTCCATTGCCTTTGGGTCAGGGAAAGGTGATGAAGAAACTATTTAAAGAGTAGATTAAAATTTAGTTATTTTAAAATCTACTCTTCTGTTTAATTTTCTGGTTTCCTCTTTATCGTTGGATGCAATAGGTTGTGTGCCTCCATAGCCTTTTCCCTGTACTTGGTTTCCATGAATACCTTTGCTGATCAAATAGTTTTTGATAACATTTACCCGGTCTTCAGAAAGTTTTAAATTTAATTTAGGATCTCCCACATTATCAGTATGTCCACTAAGTTCAATATTCATATTCGCATTGTCCTTAAGCATTTTTATAAGATTATCGAGGACAGGATATGATTCAGGCAATAATTCAGGTAACCCTTGTTTGAAGTGAACATTTTCCAACTTAATATTTTCTCCAATTTTAACCTGAGTTAATTTAATTTCTATGGAAAGTGTACCATCGTTTATATTGAAATTAATTTCTTCTACTGTTTTGGCATATAGGTCGGCTTTTACACTCACTTGATAGATATCTTTAGGAAGTTCGAATTCACTTTTTCCATTAGATTGTAGAGTTGTTACTATAACTCCACTTTGTTTATTGGTAATTACTAACGTAGCAGCAAGAGGTTTTAAAGTGCTGGCATCAACTATGGTTAGAGATAATTTTGGTTTTTTTAGTTCAACAGGGACTTCTTTTTTGGGAATAACGGTTTTCTTTAAATCGTCAAAATTTTTCTTAGCTTCCTGAGGGGAGACTACGTAATCGAATAATTTAATATAGGCTACGGTGCCCGAAGACGCTTCATTGTTTACTTTTAAGTCATCGTAAAAAAAATGTA
>JANYCO010000554.1 GCA_025360235.1 Cytophagales bacterium | reverse complement strand
CCTGCTAAATATCCCTTCTCTCTTTTTTATCAGGCGCAAATGCAAAAGATGTGTGGAAGATATGAAGAGGCGCAGGAGAATATGAAAACCTTCAAAAAGGAAGTGGGAATAAATGACAGAAATTTCAAGTCGCTTTTAAATAAAGAAATTGCAGGTTGTGACAGCGGCATTGTATACAGAGAATTTTCAGATAATATCACAATAGTAAATATTGGAAATTCTGTTAATCATCCGCATACTGAATTTTCACCTTTTTTGATCGATAGCACGACCATGCTTTTTGGTTCATTAAGAATGGATACGTTACAATATTTTGATATAAAAGAAGAGCATTACGAAAGACCTCCTGTTCGTCAGATTTATGTTGCAAAAAAAGAAGACGAAGAGTGGGTAGAAAAAGGGTTGTTTGAAGCCATTAATGATCCGAATATGGAAATGGGAAATTTTGTTTTTTCTCCGTTGTCAAATAGGTATTATTTTTCTAAATGTTCTAAAGAAATAAGACATCAGGTGACCTGTAAAATTTATTACACAGAAAAAATAAACAATAAATGGTCGCATCCTGTAATGTTACCTTCTCCTGTAAATATTAGTGGCTATACTTCTACTCAGCCAACTATAGTAGTAGATACAATAAGCAATGTAACTACCGCTCCTAATTCTAAAACAACAAGGAAACCAACCACAAACAGACCTCCTGTAAGAGGAGCTAAAAAACCAACGAATGCTGTTGTCAAAAAGCCCGTTATAAATAAAATAGAATATTTGTATTTTGTTTCCGACAGACCCGAAGGTAAAGGTGGGCTTGATATCTGGTATACAAGTTATAATACTTCAAAAAAAATATGGAACAAGCCGGTAAACGTATCTTTGATCAATACTACTGAAACGGAATGTACTCCGTTTTTTCACTTTCCTTCACAGTCTTTGTATTTCAGTTCTAACGGACACGTTTCTGCAGGAGGCTTGGATGTATATAAAACGCAAAAGGATAGCACAAGAAGATATAAGAAACCTCAGAACCTGGCATTTCCAATCAATTCACCTCAGGATGAATTAGGATTTGTATTGGAGGAGAAAGGTAAAAAAGGAATGCTGGTATCTAATCGGCCAGGCGGCACTCCTTATTTTCATGAAACGTGTTGTGATGATATTTATGCCTTTGAAATTCTTCCCTATAAACCGTTTAAGTGTTTGTTAGATTTAGCAGTGATACACCACGATACGGTTCCGTGTAAAGATAAAGTACTGAAAATTCAGAAGCTCGATCTTAAAACAAACATCGAAAGCTTTGATACCGTTCGTTTGGCAGACTGTAATTACAAGCTTGTCTTAGATAAGAATCATAAATATTCTTTTTCAATGGACGTTGAGGGATTTGAAAAAGATACACTTGTTTTGGAAACCAGGGACATGTCTTCAGAAGAAGTGCTGGAAAAAAAATTCGTATTAAAGCAGATTGAAAAAGAAAAAATAATTGAAGTGAAACCAGTTGAAGGAGTAGCTTTTGTTTTAAAAGATATCCAATATGAAACCAATCAAATAACATTAAATTCTCCGGCTTTGATGGCGCTGGATTCTATTTTAATTCCGTTTCTTATGTCCCATCCAAACGATAGGTTAGTAATAGGTTCTCACACGGATGATCAAGGGTCGAATAAATATAATATGGATTTGTCTCAGAAAAGAGCCGACAATGTAGTTAAATACTTAATTGAAAAAGGTATTTCAAAACATCGGTTAGAAGATAAAGGGTATGGGGAGTCTAAACCTATAGCCCCAAATCAAAATCTTGATGGTAGCGATAATCCTGTGGGAAGAAGTTTTAACAGACGGACAGAGTTTTTGTTGATTAAGACACAATAGAAATCCTAAAATGGTTAATAACAAAGAGGACTGCTCCATATTGGGGTAGTCCTCTTTTGCTTTCTATAGTTTTCTTATTTGTTAGTGCTGCACTAAAATGGTATAGGTGACAGTGCGATAGTTTCCATAAACTACCGAAAGTGTATAGTATCCTGCAGGTACATTTTGAACAGGGAGCGTAGTTTGTAATGATTGAATATTATTTTTACTTGCCAGAACTATTCCGGTTAAATCGTAAAGTGTGCAATTAATTAACGTTTCATTTGTAGAAACGATGTTAATAAATCCATCAGCAGGATTTGGAGAGACTTGAGGTTTAGAAACATTGATCACCTGACACTGCTGACAACTATCTCCTAAAGGCATAACGCGTGTGTGGCATACTGTATAAGAAGTATTTGGAGAAGTATACAAATGAGAAATTCTACTTCCATATCTTGATTCTCCGTCTCCTGTTGTCCAGTAATGTAATCCGGTTGAACCATAAGAGTCAAATATTACAGAATCTCCGACTAAAGAATACTGAAAACCAGCCACACATATGTTAGTACTATCTATAGGAGTATGATTACTATCAATGGGAGTAACAGTACTATCCATAGTAATATTAATAAATTGAACTGATTGGCAGGAGTCATAATTAGATAAGTAACTTTTTCTGAAATGATGAATTACTTTGTATTGACCTAAATTGGCATAAGTATGATTTGGATTGGAGGCATAAGAAATTATTCCGTCACCGAACTCCCAATAATTAAGTTCTCCTGTTTTTAAAAGTGGAGAATTAAAATATACAGTATTGTTGATTCTTTGATAAGTAAATTCAGCATTGCATTCTGATTTGCCAGCAATTATTATATTACTCGTTTCAGAACAACCTTCTGTTAATTTTCCTTTGATATTAGTATATACTTTCACCTCAATAATATAATTGCCTGGTTTAAGATAAGCATGAACAGGATTTTTTAAAGTTGAAGTATTTCCATCGCCAAAGTTCCATTTATAAATGGGTTCTCCTGGCTGTACTATAGATTCATTTGTGATGGTAACTGTGTTGCCCGATTGTGAGGTTATAAAATTAATCTGACAGATCGGTTTAATTTTGATTGGTTGGATCATGACAGGTTTAGAAATTGCACAAGATGCTGTTACATATTCCCCATCCACAAAGGTCTTTCTTGTTTTAATAAGCTTCACCGTAAAGCTACCCTTTTTATTGTACGTGTGTTTTGGAGAGGGCAGCGAAGAGAAAGAGCCATCACCAAATTCCCATTTCCAGGAATAAGAGGATTGATCAGAAGAATCTGCAGGAAAAAACTTCCATGTTAGATTTTTAAGTCCAACTGACGTAAAATTGGCATTGCAACAGCTTTGACTGTATGCATTTTTTGTATAAGCGAAAAGCATCATACAAACGATTGAGAATGTTAAAAATGTTTTTTTCATGTTTTTGAAATTTAGTTTTCAAAGGGGAGACATTGATTATAAAAAAAGGGTTGCCTGGTTGTTTGATTTTTTTAAATAAATAATCCGAAGAATGTTTCATTTATGATAATATGCCTTGGATTACATAAATCTTACATGTCTTTTTTTAATTGGTAACCACATTTTATGTTTTTATAAGCTTTTTTGATTTTTTTTTCATTACACCAGTTATAAGGCGCTTTGTTACTAATTTCTAATCTAATAAACCCCTTTTTGCCTTAAAATACAGTTAATTGTTATGTTAAATTGTTTTATAATGGAGTTGATATCTACAGATAGTTACCAGTCATAATTCGTATAAATGCCATTTAAAATATAATTATATTAATATTTATTTTAATTTATTAAATATTAAAATTGATATAATATTAAAAAATATTGTTTTTATACTATTTTTATCCTAAATTGCTTTCGAAACGAACAGGAAACATTTTATTACCAATGAGAAAAAACCTAAACTCCATAAAATTTAGTCTTTTAATCTTGCTAAGCTTTTTGCTCTTATCAAAAGGATTTTGTCAATATCCTGCAAATTCCCCTGTAGCTAAAAATGGCAAGTTGAAATTGAGCGGAATTAATTTAGTAAGTGAATGTGGTAATAATGTTCAATTAAGAGGGATGAGTACTCATGGTCCTCAATGGTATGGAAACTGTATTACCACCGGAGGATTGGATATGTTGGCTAATACTTGGGGAGCAGATATTTACAGACTTGCTTTATATGTAGAAGAAGGAGGTTATGTAAATAATCCTGCCGGATGGAAGACATGGGTAGATACTTGGGTAACTGAATGTGGAAACCGTGGGATTTATTGTCTTATAGACTGGCATATTCTTAATCCCGGTGACCCTAATATCGATATTGTAGCAGCCAGAGATTTTTGGCAATATATAGCAACACAACACGGCTCTAAAAAACATGTTCTCTATGAAATTTGCAATGAACCCAATGGAGTGAATTGGACAACTGTAAAAACATATGCCGACGACATCATACCAAAAATAAGAGCAATCGATCCGAATACTATTATTATAGTAGGCACCCCAAACTGGAGTCAGGATGTTGATATTGCTTCTACCAACAAACTGAGTTATACAAATGTGATGTATACCCTGCATTTCTATTCAGGAAGCCATGCCCAACCGCTAAGAGATAAAGCCAATACCGCAATGGCAAATGGTGCTCCGATTTTTGTTACCGAATGTGGGACGAGTGATGCATCAGGAAATAACGGACCCTTTTTAACAGAGGCCGATAATTGGTTTTCCTGGATGCAAACAAATAATATAAGCTGGTGCAACTGGAGTTACTCTGATAAATCAGAAACATCTGCTGCGCTTACGCCAGGCTCTTGCAATGCAGGTAACTGGAACAGCACCACTACTTCGGGTACTTATATAAAAGGAAAAATGTCAACACCTGCCGATAATTTTATTTCCTGCGGAGGTGTTTCTGTTATTCTTAATACTACACCGATTACCTCCTCCGTATTCAACGAAGGAGATCCAATAACACTAGACGCAACGGCTTCAACAGTTACAGGAACAATTACAAAAGTAGAATTTTATGATGGGTTGACACTAATAGGAACCGATCTTACAAGTCCGTATTCTGCATCAATAGCAAGTCTTACCTCAGGAACACATGTTCTCAAAGCTGTAGCCACAAACTCTGCCGGATTAACAGGAGAATCCAGTGTTACTGTCAATGTAAATAAAGCGGTATATAAAACAGCCACAGCGCCAACAATAGACGGAACTCCGGATGCAATGTGGTCGAGTTATACATCAGCCTCTCTTGTCAATACCAATGAGGGAACGGTGAGTTCTGCTGCAGATCTTTCCGCAAACTGGAAAGCGATGTGGGACAATACAAATTTATATGTACTAGTAACCGTTACAGATGATGTGAAAAAGAATGATTCACCAGCGGCAAGTGCTTATGATGATGATGAAGTAGAGATTTATATTGATATGGGTAATACAAATACTACTACTTATGGCACCAATCAATTTCGTTATGCGTTCAGATGGAATGATGCCACTGTTTATGAAAACCAACACAATGCAATAACCGGAGTTCAATTTGGTAAGACCGATCCGACCGCTACTTCTTATATAATGGAAGTTAAAATTCCATGGGCTACGCTTGGTTCGGCAACACCTGCTGTAAATTCCCTTCAAGGTTTTGAAGTAATGGTAAACGATGACGATGATGGAGGAACCAGAGATGGTAAGATAGCTTGGGCTGCTACTGGTGATAATACCTGGCAAGATCCATCATTGATGGGAACTATTATTCTAAAAGGAACAACACCTCTGCCAGTAACGCTTCTTGATTTTAATGGGATGGATCAGGGTACTTCTACTTTGCTTTCATGGACAACCGCTTCTGAAAAAGATAACGATCATTTTGATCTGGAAAGAAGCTCGGATGGAATCAACTTTACTCTTATCACTACCATTAGAGGAGTTGGAACCAGTGCTTCAATTATAGAGTATCAATATACCGATACAAAGTCATGGGAAGCAAAAGTATATTATCGCTTGAAACAAGTAGACAAGGATGGTAATTTTCACTATAGTTCTATTATACAATTATCAGGAAGATCAGGGGAAATTAATCTGTTCCCGAATCCTGCAGAAGATGAAATAAGTGTGGAATTTTATTCGTCAACTTCAGCTAGTATTTCACTTTTTGATATGTATGGAAGAGAAGTGCTAAACGATACTATTGAAAGTGGACAAGTTAGAAAAACATATAATATCGCTTTGTTGTCTGAAGGAATTTATGTAATGACTATTAAGAATGCATCAGTGAATGTGTCTAAAAAGATTTTGGTTAAATAAATTAATAGTTGAATAAGTGTTTAATCCCTCTGCTTGTGTTTTGTGGAGGGATTTTTTTTTCCTTTCACCGTTTCTTGTTCCCTTGACAAGACACTCGTTAATTATTTAACTCTATGCTTATAATATAGAATTTTTTAACACAAAGAGCGCAAGTGATTTTAAATTGTTAAAATGCTCTGTTAATACCTAACACATATCTGAATTGAAAATTATTTTCTCCTGAGGGTGGTGCATTCAGAAAGAAAGGCATATCAAATCGGATTACAAGTGGGTTGATCTGATAAGGAGAAAACTTGATGTTTAATGCTGTTCCAAGTCCTGCGTCCATTCTGAAGCGGCCTGGGATGTATTGTTCTTTTGTTTTTTGGAAAACCAAAATCCCCATATCACTGAAAAGATAAGTGTCCAATTTTAAATTTTTAGTAAACTTAGGTTTGAACTTTATGAATTTATCAAAATCTACTTCTATATTCCAGCTTGCTCCATTATTAGAATAATAACCAAGAAACAAACTGTCCGCCCCTTTCTTTTTATAATCTTCCACGGCATAATAACCACTATAACCACGAAGATTCAATCCACCTCCGGATTGGAAATGATTGGTAGCGGCTCCAAAACCAAGCCAATTGGTTGGAACCATACCTCTGGATCTGGTATATTTATTGTCCAGTAGTTCTTCACTGTTGGCTCCGTTCAGCATTAGCGCTGACTCAAGAGGGTAGGAGACGGCGTTGCTTACTTGCGCAAACATTCGCGACCGGATTTCAAATTTTGAAACGTTGATATTGTTGATCGAATTTAAATTTAAATAAGAATAATTGTAATCTGAATTTACAAATGGACTGCGGAGGTTAATTGTAAATTCTCCGTTTCCTTTTTTGTAAAAGTAATTTCTGAAATAGCCTATGTTCAAACTATTGTTGCTAAGTCCTGACCTGTATGTCCCAACACCCCACATGCTTGGATTTAAAAGGTACTGATCGTAGTTCGCATAATTATAAAGGCTCTTTACATTGAAAAATAATTTAGAATATTTCGGATTGCGTTGATCTTGTTTTCGGAAGATCTTTTCAAAGCCAAGTTTTATGGTTGAAATTCCACCGTAGTAGGAGATGTTGTCATATACATAAGACTGTCTCCAGAATTTATTAGTAGTAGATTTCCCTGAAACATTAAAAGCAAAAGGGATATAATTTTTATTGTAAGTTACATTATCCCAATGTCCAAGCGTAGTGTTTCCCCATACTGTTGCAGAATAACTGTATTTCCCAAAATAGCTTCCTTCAGAATGAAGACCAAGTTGGATGCCATCTACACTGTTGTACCATACCTCCGGACGCAAATAATTTCTTTGTTTATCCCAGCGTACCATATTTGGTACACGGTGGTCAAATTGTCTGGTGCGTATACCGTGTTTCCCCCATTTGTTATTGGTAAGATCTACATCAGCTAAATAAAGTTTTGGATCTATTTCAATAGTCTTAATAGCTTCCTTCGGAATATCTATTTTTGCAGTATAAGTAGGATGGAGTAAATCCCAGCCGTACCATTTTGGTAGAACTTTTTGATTGATCGAGTCTTTGATAAACCAGGTATTAGGAATATAATATTTATAAGTTTTATTGTCGTTCGTTGTTACAGTAAAATCAATTGGCATTTGCATTCTTCCTTTTCTTTCAAATACAATTGTAGTCTGACGTTCCTTAAAATTGCAAAAGGGAGTGTTGTTTGATTTTTTTACTTTCTTTATGCTATAGTCTATATATTTCGTTGTTTCCAGCCACTGATCAAAAAACCAGTTTAAATCAGTTTGTGTATATTCTATAATTGCCTGTCTGAAATCTTCCGGATAGGGATGTGCGAATTTCCATTTATTAAAATAATGTTTCATGGCGTTAAGAAAAAGGGTGTCTCCTAAAACATATTTTAAATTGTATAGCATTACCCCCGTTTTGTAGTAAACCAGTCCATAGTTTCCGCTGTGACGCAAAGCGCCATTGAAACCAGAGGAATGTGTGTTTAAAGGTTCGTCATAAGCTTCTACCACATGGTTAATATAAGGGTAGTACAAATTTTCATAACGGGTATTTGAAGAGTCAACAAATTTATCGAAGTACTTGTTAGGTCCTAATCTATCGCGGACTTCTCCTAAAATCTTATCCATTGACCATACCGTAAGAAATTGTGTAAAGCCTTCGTCCAGAGAAGCACGATACGTTTCATTGGAACCCACCATTCCGTAAAACCACATGTGTCCTACTTCATGTGCAAGCAAACTCTGATGTTGAGGATAAGTGCCGTTATCAAGAGTGAGCATTGGATATTCCATTCCATCTTTCGCATCCGCTACTATTATTTTTGGCCAGGCATACATCCCAA
>JANYCO010000553.1 GCA_025360235.1 Cytophagales bacterium | reverse complement strand
GAAAAAGGTAAATTTTCAAAATATCCTAAAAGATTATTAGTGATTCCTTTATTTAAAGGAGGTAAGGAATTTTTACTTTTCTTAGTATTTCCATTTATCAAGGTAGCACCTTCAAAACTTTTACCTTCGATGTACCCTCTTTTCACCCCAGCTTCAGGAAGGTAACATGTTCCAGTTATTTTAGTCTTTCCGCAAAGATTAAGTGGCCTGCTCAGGTCTGTTAGATATATGGCGCAGGAGGATGATTCATCAGGTTTGTACCCATATTCAACTGTTTTTATTATTTGATGCCTTCCTGAAAAAGCCTTTACTGTGGCTACTTCATAGACTCCCCATAAAGATTTTTTAATTAACACCGAATCAGATTCTTCTCCAAATAGATCTACAATCTTTATTTCTTCTTCTTCTGAACCTGCCATTAGCAAAGTGATAGCGGAATTAGCATTTCTTAACAACTTCTTTTGAAGCAGATTTTCTTTGTTTTGAATTTTATAATGAAACGACAGTGTTATAAGCAATGAGATTAAAACTGCTATAACAAAGGAAATTGTCACAGCTACAAAAAGTGCTCCTGCTCTCAGCATAATTTAAAGTGCAAAAGATGATTAAAATAATAGCCCATTAACTAAATTACCTATTGTTTACCCGATATTTTATACCCTAATATAAACAAAATAGAATTATTAGCTATTCCATTTCCATCTTTGGCAATATTTGTTAACCCCTCTTCAAGACGGACATCTAAACTAAATTTACTTATATCGAAACCAACGCCTACTTGAATATTAGCAGAAGCTCTAGTTGTAGATGAGTTTTGTTTTACATCATTCAATGTAATGTTTTTCCCTACAAAAACTGATGCGGTTGGCCCCATGTATATTTTAACATTAAAGAGGGAAGAGGGTTTTAATATTTTAGCTCCCATAAGAAAATTCATATTCATAACTCCTGTTTTAAATTCATATACTTTTAATGAAACGGATGGATCAGGAGAATTACTCATTGATATATTTTTATAAGAATAGTACACCTCAGGTTGTATATAAATTCTTCCTGTTAAATGTTGCAGAGCAAATACACCTATTAGAAAACCGAATGGCGTTTTTAACTCTTTAGGGTATCTACCATTACTAATAGTGTAATTGGGATGGGACTTTCGACATTTCTTCAATGGTTCACTTTCGTTAACCTCCTTAATACTTACCTGACATACTTGAATATGCCTTTTCCTTTTACGCTTACCACCTTACAGTCACCCGTAACGCAGACAAAGGCGGTTTGGTGAATGAGCCTGTTCTCTCTTCACCGAGAGACCTACTCTCATCTCTGCAACAGCATCTACCTTCTTCGTAGTTCATGACACACCATTTGTGACCCACTACCTAAACTCCAAATTCTAATTTGCAATTCGATATAAATTATCGTACCTATCCATTTTGTGACATTTTGATTTTCTTACCTCTTTGCCTTTCAACAATTTCCCTAGGATTTCCTTTTGGTTTGTAATTTATCAGGCAACTTTCGTCTTTTACAGCATTCACAAGGATTTCATGTAATGCGTTTTTCTGTAAATGACGGTTATTGTATTTGTAGCTAAACTCTGCAAGATAGAAAGGCAGGTATTTCTTTGAAATTGCACGATAACTACCCTTAATCCCGTTTTTTATAATCGACCAAAATCCTTCTATTGTATTGATTGTTTTAACGCCTTTACCGTACCCTTTGCTATGGTTTATCTTGATATGCTCCACTACATTATCAAACTGACTATACCCTCTGAATCCGTTTGTAAATACGATACTCTGGTCTGTATCTACCTTTGACTTAAGCATAGCCAATAAGTTACGGCTATTTAGTTTCTCAATTATCTTGACATACACTTTACCCTTCTTTTCAACTGCACCGACCACAGGTGTTTTGGAAGTACCCCGACCTCTTTTATTTGTTATCTGGGATAGATTTGCTTCGTTGGCAACGAGTTTCTTTTTCTTTCCTCCAATGTAGGCCTCGTCAAATTCTACCATACCTTCTAGTTTCAACTCATTGTTTATCATGGCACAGCGTATCTTATGACAAGCAAACCAAGCAGTTTGATATTTCACACCTGTATTCCTTGCTATTTCAGATGCGCTTATACCCATTTTAGCATTTATCATAAGGAGTATTATCTGCATAAACTTAGGTAGTTCCAGACGTGTACCCTCGAATATAGTACCCACCAATACGCTGTAATCCTTCTTACAATCATTGCAATGCCACCGCATAGACTTCTTTCTTTTCCGCACGTTTTTAGACTCGCAAAACACACATTTCGGCTTATTATCCCAACGTAATTTCTCAAGATAAGCTATGCACTTGTCTTGGGTATTCAGTTTAGTATTTAGTAGGGATAAGGTCATTATGTCGTTGATATTAATGCTTTTATTGTATCTTTACATTGATGATAAGAACATCCATTTGTGATGGCAATGGAAATTGCCTAAACACGAGTGCCGATGGTAGAGAAGGACGAATTATTGCTGTCTGTACAGGCATTGCAATAATCTGTCTGGTACTTGTTATCGCAGAGTACTCAGGAACGCTGAAAAGCCTCGCTAAGTAAAACTCTACTGACTCCTAGGAAGGCTTAAACTTCCTAGGGTTTTTTACCTGACACCCGTGTTAAGCAGCTTATCTTTTATGTTTTCATTAGTTTAATTTATAGTTTAAATTTGATTAAATGTCATAATGTGGATAGGTGCGTAAATTATTATAGATTAATTCTACATCTTGTCTTCTTGGAAGTTCACCTTTTATTTGAGGGTCACTTTTTACGACTCCTGCCCCTAAACTAAAAACAGAATAAACTAGCTGATCATTCTTAAATAATGAAATACGCTTTTTTATTACAATTATACCTTTGTACACATAGTAAACGCTGAATCCGATAATAGATAGACCTCTCTGTATATTCAAGATATCAGTCAAAGAATA
This sequence comes from Cytophagales bacterium, assembly GCA_025360235.1. GTDB lineage: Bacteria > Bacteroidota > Bacteroidia > Cytophagales > Cytophagaceae > JANYCO01. The sequence continues at coordinate 639 of JANYCO010000553.1, read as the reverse complement.
TGATATCCAAAATACAAATAAATTGGATTACAATTTCGGTAACTGGAAAGGAGAAATCAGCAACGGCTTTTCTTTCAGGTTCTCCTTCATATTTTTTACCGATACTGACACTGTCTGTAGGCTTGGTTTGAATTCAAAACGGAGACGCAGAAGTTTTCCCTTCTGTTCTTTGGAGAGTTTGTCTATATAGTTGGCCTGCCGCATCGTCCACCTGTAGAGGGAAGTGTTATAGTTCTTGTATACCTTGGAATGACCATGCAAGGCATAAAATGCCCTTAATTCCCTGTATCTTTTCATCCACGCTCCTTCTCTTTTTTCTTTCAGCTCCTTTCTGAACAGAATTCCGAGGGACTTCAACTTCTTTATTTTGTAAGTAGCCAGTTTCCCTTTAGCCTCATACTCTAGTTGATTTTTTACCCAGATGTAAAGCGCATGCCCCAATCCGTCATCATTGTCAGTGACAGGAATATATCCATGACTTTTTTTGAAAGAAAATAACAGCTTGAATTTCTCCTCCCAACGATCCATCTTGATCTTAAGCATATCTTTGCTGTGCCTGAACCCGATCTCATCCAACTTTTGTCTCTGGTAAGAAGTAAGGTTGCGTTGGTCAGTCCTTTGCTTTGTCATCCAGTTGCG
>JANYCO010000522.1 GCA_025360235.1 Cytophagales bacterium | reverse complement strand
CACCAAACATCGAATTGAAGAGGTAACAGAAAGGTTACTGAAATTTCGGTACAAGGATTATGCTGATAGCAATAAAATAAAATCAATATTAGTGTGCCTGTTCCACAACAAGCACACTTGGTAATATCTTTTCCGTACTTCTCCAGCATTCGAATCGCTACGGGTATGGCTACTTTAGGTAACGCTTCGCTCAAGCCTATGCTTGCTCGTATGGTATTTATTCGTTTGTATTTATCCCTATTTCTAAGAAAGCCTCCATGACGAATTTTTATAAAACGTTTCGGTAAAATATGGATTTCAAAACGTCTTAAGAATTCTTCATGGCTTAGCCACATTGATTTTATTTTATTGCTATCAGCATAATCCTTGTACCGAAATTTCAGTAACCTTTCTGTTACCTCTTCAATTCGATGTTTGGTGATCGCAATTTTATGAGTATACCTTCCCAAGTATTCTATCACCTGAGCAGGGCCACCAAAAGGCGCTTTGGCATATACATTCCAAGCTTTGTAGCGAATAGATTTCAGTAGCTCAATTTTATCGGTCTTCCCCCATTGGAGTTCGGCAGTTTGTTCTAATGCCTTCATAAAAATAGCCTTGTACATTTTGGCTAAACTTTTTACTGGAAATAAAAAACGATTGTTTTTTCGTTTAGCCTCTATCCATTTATCTTCTTTAAATCCACCACCACTCACGATGCAGTGCACATGAGGATGAAAACTTAAGTCCTGCCCCCAAGTGTGCAATACCATAGTGATACCTAATTCTGCTCCCAAAAAGTCCTCGTTCTTCCCATGATTTAGTAGGGTTTTAGAAGCCGCTTCAAACAAGGTAGTAAAAAGCAATTTTCGGTTTCCAAGTATCAAGGAATTGAGTTCATGTGGCAGCGTGAAAACAACATGATAATAGGGTGTTGGCAACAATTCGTTTGTTCTATTTTCTATCCATTCCTCTTTTTTCATACTCCCACAATAAGGACAATGTCGGTTACCACAACAATGAAATTGGTACTTGCTTTCGTTGCAAGTAGCGTTATTGCACTGATACAAATGAAACCCCTTTTTTGACGTATGACAGGTATTGATAGTGCCTAAAACAGCTTGGCTATAAGAGTTGAAGTTGGAAATAGAAGGATGGGAAAAGACAGTTTGAAACGAATAGTTAGTCGTTTGCTTTTCCATCCATCAAACTATCTAAGGGTGAAATAAGTTTTTCTCTTTTTTGTTTGGTGAGGTGCAAATAGATCATGGTGGTTTCTATTTTACTATGCCCAAGCAGTTCTTTGATGGTATGAATATCATTTCCATTGTCGAGCAAGTGTGTTGCAAAGCTGTGGCGCAGAGAATGCGCTGAAAACTTATACTTTTCAAAACCTGCCTCTATCATAGATTTCCGAATGGCATGTTGGATAGAGCGGTCGTTCATGGGAACGCCTGATTTTTGTCCTTCGAAGAGGTAGCGCTTAGGTTTGTATAGTCTCCAATACTCGCTCAACAGTGGTAAAATAGATTTTGGAAGGATTGTAAAACGGTCTTTGTTTCCTTTCCCAGCAATTACTTTTAGTTGTAGATCGGCACGGTATAGTTGGCTCATTTCTAAGAAGCGTAACTCTCCCAAACGTATTCCTGTTCCATAAAGCAGCGCTATGATGGCTTTGTGTTTTATATTTTGGACAGTATTGAGGAGTGTAGAAAGTTGTTCTTTGGAAAGAATATCTGGCAGTCGAAATTCTTTTCGAGGATAAAACTCATGAGGGGTAAGGTATGGGATTGGTAAAATATGTTTAAAAAAGAAGCTACAACTTTGTGCAGCCATTCGACATTTATCTCTTCCTACACCATGTTCGGATTTGATAAAATTGATATAAGAGATAATGTGCTCTTGGGTAAGTTGGGCAGGAGGAATATGATTGAAATAGGCAAAAATAAAGCGCATTTCCTGAAGATAATTACGAGCAGTACGAGGTGAATACCCTTTCGCATTGAGGTAATTCGATAGTTTTACAAGTGAGGCTTGTGCCGACTCATTGAGGGTGATTTTCCCTAGATTGTTTTTTTAATAATAGTCATACTTAACGTGTTTAAAATGTGGAGTGAATTTAGTAGATTTGTTTGGATTGTTCACCCAGAGGGTGTCAGTTCAACATCGTGTTTTAGCAATTGCAGGGTGTAGAAGGAAAGTTGTGTGCAGCTTTTTCAAGTCCTGGAACTGCGACAACACAAATGTTAGCAGCAATACTAATACAAACAGTCTTTTGTTTCATTTTTATGTCTTTTTAAACATACTCGATCGTATATGTATAGTAAAATTGATTTTCTTTACACAAATAGCGTTC
>JANYCO010000500.1 GCA_025360235.1 Cytophagales bacterium | reverse complement strand
GCCACGATAGGGGACGAACCGTTTCAGTATTATAAAAAATTTGGCAAAGAAATAACAGTAGCAGTCGGAGAGGAGCGGGCTTTGGCCATTCCTTCGATTCTATTTGAAAGAGAAGAAACAAAAGTAATACTGCTCGACGATGCATACCAGCACAGGGCGGTACATCCTTTATTAAATATTTTGTTGTCTGATTTTAACAAACCATTTTATGATGATTGTTTGTTACCCGCCGGAAGATTGAGAGAGTCGAGGAAGGGAGCGGACAGAGCGGATGCAGTTATTGTTTCAAAATGTCCGGATTCGTTAGCTTTAGAAAAACAATCGGAAATTTCGACCGCTATTTCAAAGTACACAAAACAAAATACCCCAGTATTTTTTACGGGTATAAAATATGGGACTCCTATTTCTTTTTCGGGAGATGAATTAGAAATTCATAAAAAGAAAGTTGTTTTGGTTACAGGATTAGCCAATGCAAAACCAATGGTAGATTATGTAGAGCGAAATTATAGTCTTGCAAGCCATCTAGAGTATTCAGATCATTATACCTATAAGCCCTCTGATATCGCGTCGATTCTTTCAGCTTTTAATCTGCTGAACAAAAACAATGATCATATTTTATTGACTTCAGAAAAAGACATGGTAAAATTGATTGACCAGGCTTTTAAAAAAGCATTGTTGGAAATTCCGTTTTTCTATTTACCGATTGAAGTTTATTTTTTGAAGGAAAAAGAAAGATTTGATGAGTTGGTGGTGAGGAAAGGAATAGTTTTTCAATAATATTATTTCTGCGAAAAGCTTAATTTAGGTATGCTTATATAATGGTAACGAAGTTAATCGAGCAATTTCTTCAGAACCCAAATCCCCTTCTTTTGTAAACGACCAAACAAAGAGTGCTTTTAAGGAATGGTCTTTTCTTATTTGTTCGATGGCATTTAGCGTAAGTTTTTTTGCTATTCCTTTTCTTCTATGCTCTTCTAAAACCATTGCAGAACAAAGGTACAGTGCTTCATAGCTTGCATTTAAAGGTGTTAATTCGAAGAGCGCTTTTTCAGAAATTTTATTATCAAGAAATTTGTGCATCAATTCCAGAGTGGTTGGAATTAGTAACACCCAAGCTACTGGCCCGTTGCCATCATCGTATTCTGAAATAGAGGAAGGATGTATCTTTTTTAAGTGCTCTAATACATCCTCATTTACATCCAGCTGATTAGGATCTTTTTTGGTTTCAAAAATTTCTTCCGCCAATTGGATCATCCGTTCGAAATTGCTTAGTGGCATAAGTGTTATGCTTTCTTTACAAATTCAGATTTTAATGCCATTGCTCCAAAGCCATCAATCTTACAGTCTATATTATGATCGCCATCAGTCAATTTTATATTCTTAACTTTAGTGCCAGCCTTAATTGCTTTAGGAGCACCTTTTACCGGAAGATCTTTTATAGTAACAACGGTGTCTCCATCTTGCAACACATTTCCATTCGCATCTTTTATAACCTTAACGAAGCTACTGATCTCTTCGGCAATTTCCTCTGGATTCCATTCGTGGTTACATTCAGGACAAACCAATAAAGAGCCATTAGAGTAGCCATAGGGAGATTTGCATTTAGGGCAGGTGGTTGATTCGTCAGACATAATATTTTTGTATTTGTGTTTAGTGCGCAAATATAAGAAAAAAGGGGAGTATAGCTTGTGATCGTTTCTACGAAGCATTATGTTTTTTTCTAACTTTACTCAAGGTACGCTTGAAATAAAATTAGTCCGCTCCAAAATTATTCTATGGATTCTTTCTTTAATATCTTCTGCAATCCACTATTGCCAATACGATGTTGTGTGCCGTTTTTTTCGTTATAGTTCTGTTTCATTGATAAGTTGTTGAAACGAAAAATTAGGATTACGCATTTTTATTTCGTTTTTGCTTGAATCTTCTTGTGCTTCTGTTGCATAGACAAACATCTTTTGCTCGTAGTCGTCAATAGCACTTTGTATAGTTTCAAATTTTCCGTTCGTGAGATTGTCGGATAAAATTAAAGTGTCCATAAGTCCGATATTTACGCCTTGTCCTGCAAAAGGTGGCATTAAATGAGCCGTGTCGCCAATTAGTGTTATTGGTAATGGACGATTGCTTTTCCAAGGTTTGTCCAAGGGGAATTTTCTGATTGGCAAGCCAACAAAAAATGTTGTAGAGCGAATTAACTGTTTATATTTTTCATCCCAATTTGAAAGCCTGTTTAAAAGGAACTCAATTACGCTTTCCGTATTTTGAAAATCTAAGCGTTTTTCGTTATTCCATTCTTCTGGTTTTATAAATATAATGCCGTAAGATAATGCACCATTGTTGAATGGATTTGCAACTAATAAATTCCCTTGATATGCGGTCATTAGTCTTTTGCCGTTGCACAACTGGAAAAATTCAGGGCAGTTGGTTTCGGGTTGAGGAATGTCACCTTGAATAATAAAAGTGCCTGTTTCTTCTATTTCGCTATCCGAAACAAAGTTTCTTGCTTTGGACATTCCACCATTTGCTATTATAACAAAATCTGCGGTCGCACTAGGTTTGTTTTCAAAATCCAAAATCCATTTTCCGTCTTGTTCTTCAAGTCCTGTGAGTTTTCTGTCCCAAATAACGGTGTCAGGTTTCAAACTGTCAAGCAACATTTTCCTTAAAGCGTTTCTGTTTATTTCGGGATTGTCAAATTGATTTTCAGGTGTTGGATTTCTTGTAGATAAAATTTCGCTCTGCTCGTTTGCAAAATTTATTCCCATAGGTAAAGACAAGTCATAATAAGTTTGTAATAAGCCTGCTTTTTTCATCGCTTCTTGTCCCGAACTTTTATGAAGGTCAAGTGTTCCACCCCAAATTCTTGTTTGTGGGTCTGTGTCTCTTTCGTAAACTGTTACATCAATGTCGTTCTGCTGTAACAATTTTGCCATTGTTAGCCCAACTGGTCCTGCACCAATGATTATTAGTTTTTTATCTTTTAGTAAATTCATATTTTGTCTGTCTCTTTCTAATTTAGTGTGTTCGTTAAAATGGCACACAACGTTTCGCGGCCTGACGCTCGTGCGGTTTTTTTTTAACTAAAATTATTTTTACGGAGAGAGATTTTAAGGAATAACAAAATTTGTCTTGCGAAGCGAAATGCCCGCATGGCGCCATACCGCTGTTAGCTGCTGTGCTGAAGTTTAGTGTAATTGTCAAGCTACTTTAGAGCGTTGCACTTTCTTGTTTTTCTCTAAAGCCAATTTCCTTTGTCTAAAGAATTCGCTAATTGCTTTTTCCTCTGCATGTGTTAACGAACCTTGTCCACCGATAACGTCTACGTCTAATTCTGTCTTTTTAGTTTTCATGATATTAATTTTGAAAATATTTATTAATAAGTTTAAGTGCGCTTTGCGTTTCGATTATCATAACTCGTCCACCGAAATGAAATGCTCCAAGCGTTTTTTCGTAATGTCCAACCAATTGAGTTTTTGAAAGGAAAGAAACATTTCCACCATGTCCTCGTTGGAATGAAAGCTTACAGGCAAACGCAACTAAGTTTCCGGCAACACCCGAATACATTTTTGTCTTTCCTTTATT
>JANYCO010000328.1 GCA_025360235.1 Cytophagales bacterium | reverse complement strand
TTCATCCCAACCTGCTATTACTTGTCCGGCCCCAAGTCCGAATTCAAAAGGTTGACCACGGTCTACAGAACTATCGAATTTAGTTCCGTCCAATAACATTCCTGTGTAGTGAACGGAGACTGTCTTTCCTTTTTCTGCTTTAACTCCTTTTCCAGGCACCATTTGTACATAATACAATCCTGAAGCCGTTTTGTATGCTTTAAGACTATTTTTTGTCATGTAATCCTGGATGAGTTTGTCTTCGTTAGCTACACTTTCTTTAGCTACCTTCTCTTGTTCTTTTTTGTAATCTGCTTCAGTCATTACGCTGACCATTTTAATTAAAAAACCAACGTTGCTTCCTTTTCTTATGAAAGGAGGGACGGGAGAATTAAACATTTTAATAAACAGAGAATCGGCATTGATCAAAAAACTCGCACTGTCTCCAGCGGACATCATCATTAATCCTTCTTCTAATGAACCTTTAAAATTGCCAGCCTGCATCGGCATTTCTGCAGGATTTCCTTCTTTAAAAGTGCTTCTAAGAACAGAGTCCTTTTCAGTAGTTAATGTAAAATGAACTTTGATAATATCGCCCGCCTTTGCAGTTGGGCCCTCTTTATCTTTCAAGAATTTATATTGCAAACCCGTTGCGGATTTTTTATAGCCCTTTGGTTGAGCAGCAACCATGTACCCAAAAGAAAGCAGAATGGTTAATAAGGCTAGATTTTTTGTCATGTTCATCGTAGTAGTAGTTTTATATTCCAAATTGTTATTAATCTTCGGAAAGCAAAAAACTCTCCAAAGATTAATAACTTTATAATTAGCTAATTATTTTATTTTAAAACCTCAATATCAAACATTAAAACAGCATTCGGAGGAATATCTGCTCCTGCTCCACCAGCACCATAACCAAGAATAGATGGAATAAATAAAGTAGCTTTTTCACCCTTTTTTAACGCCATCAACCCTGAATCCCAGCCACGGATCACTTGACCCATTCCCACTACAAGAGAAAATGGTTTTCCTCCTACATTTGAATCAAACGTTTTTCCATTCAATAATTTCCCTGTATAAAAGGTTTGAACCGAATCTCCAGGTTGAATTCCTATACCTCCTACCGCTTTTTTTATTACATAATAAACGCCGTCAGGAGTACGCTTAGGGTTCAATTTATTTAGTTTACAATAATCTAAAATAGCAACAGTGTCCATCTGCACTTGAAGTTGTCTTTGCATCTCCCCTGCTAACCTGTCACTTTTCATTTTATCTTCCAATATTTTTACAGAGTCTTTGGTTAGTACTTTTACTACGCGGACAAAAAAGGTAGTCATACTTCCTGGTTTAAACTCTTTAGGCATTTGATCTTTAGGTACTCCTTTATATAAGGAATCTGTACTAATGATAAATGAGGCACTATCTCCTTTGGAAAGCATTCTTAATCCTCTTTCTAAACTTGATTTTTCTACTATTGAATCCGGGATTCTAATAGGAAAAGGCATTCCTCTGTTTGCTTTTTTAGAGTCAAACGTATCACGTTCGTTAAAATAAGTCATGTTGATATACGCTACACCTCCCAATTCAATTACCGGACCCGTAGAGTCCGAAATAATTTTATATTGAATACCATTGTCAGATTTATATTCTTTACAGGAAGAAAGGATCAAAGCGAAAGCCAGAGCCGTGAAAATAATTGGGGTTTTAAAGTTCATTATTAAATTTGTTTAAATTTTTATTGTTTTACTATTTGGATAATTCTTCTTTATATTCAGGCAACACAGAAAGGAATTTTTTTTCTGTTTCTTTTAGAGAAAGAGACGATCTTCCTCCTGCCGCATTTTTATGACCTCCGCCTTCAAAATATTTTCTGGCAAAATCGTTCACTGAAAATTCTCCGTTGGAACGGAAAGACATTTTGATACCATCGGGTCTTTCTATGATAACCGCTGCCATGGTGACGCCATGCAACGACAAGGCATAATTAACCAGCCCTTCTGTATCTCCTGTTTTAGAATCAAAACGGGAAAGTTCGTTCCCGTTGAGCAACATATAAGCAGTATGGAATTCTTTTAACACCACAAGCTTTTCTGACAAAGCAAAACCAAGAAAGCGTAAACGTACTTCAGTATTGTTGTCATAGATCAACTGATGTACCTTAGAAGTATTGACGCCTTTATCAATCAGTTCGGCAGCTATCAAATGTACTTGTTTATTTGTACTTGGATGACGGAAAGAACCGGTGTCCGTCATAATGCCTGCATAAATACATTCGCCCATTGGGACATCAATAAGCGCATTATCACCCAATGCAGTAATGATCTTGTAGATCAATTCCGCTGTTGCAGCAGAAGAGGTGTCGGAAAAAGAAATGGTAGCAAAATTCTCAGGTTCTAGATGATGATCGATCAAGACCTTTTTTGCTGCCGACTTTCTTACCGACTCTCCAAATTTATTGATCCGAGAAAGCGCATTAAAATCTAAACAGAAAATAATATCTGCTTCTTCACAAAGCTTATTTGCTTTTGCTTCATTCCCTTCGAAAATGATTACTTCATCGTTGCCGTTCATCCAATTCAGGAAAGTCGGATAATCGGTAGGAGTGACCACAGAGACGTTATGTCCTTTCTTTAAAAGATAACCTCTCAAAGCCAGCGATGAGCCAAGCGCATCTGCATCAGGTTTGTGGTGTGTGGTGATTAAAATCTTCGCTGGTGAACTTAACAGTTCTCTCAACCCTTGTATACTTTGCATTCTATCTACTTCAAACAGGCTAAACAGGGCGTAAAATTGGGGAATAATTGCCTGAAAAGCAAAAAGAGTAGATTATTTAAAAAAATGGGCTTTTTTGAATAATCCTTGTATTTTTGCCACATATTTAAAACCGATAGAATACGCCATGGCGACTAATAGAACCTTTACAATGATAAAACCTGATGCGGTAACTGATGGCCACACAGGATCAATTACAAAAATGATTGAAGCTGCTGGCTTTAGAATCGTAGCTATGAAAATGACCCTATTGACTCCTGAGAGAGCAGGTCAATTTTATGAAGTGCACAAAGAGAGACCTTTCTATGACGATTTGAAAAAAATAATGTCTGCAAGTCATATTGTTGCCATGATCTTAGAAAAAGAAAATGCTGTTGCAGATTTTAGAAAATTAATTGGCGCTACCAATCCTGCCAATGCTGATGCTGGTACGATCAGAAAATTATATGCCAGATCTTTGGAATCAAATGCTGTACATGGCTCTGATTCTGATGAAAATGCTGCTATTGAGGGGAGCTTCTTTTTCTCCAGAACAGAGCAATTTTAATTAAAAACTCTGAGGTCTGTGCTACAGGCCTCAGAGTTAAAACAATCTATTCCATTATAGACTCAGGCCTTACAGAAGTTTTCTGAATACTATTTTTATCGTCTACTGCAATTAGTCTCCCCCAGTCATTGTTCCAGTTTCCATATTTCCCATCGGTTGTCATATCAAACGCTCCTTTGTTTGCACAATCGCCATTTCTAACGGCTCCCCAAGACCAGGTCAGCCAGCCGATGCCGAGCTTTTGTGCTTGTTCCATACAATACAAATAAGGAAAGGGGGTTTTGCAATCCCATCCAAACGGCTCGGGACCTTCTCCAAATAAAAATGGAATGGTATCTTTCACTACTTCTCCAAGAAAATTATCCAACCGCTTTTTAGAAGCTTCATCAGTATCCACCCAATAGGTATGCACTGAAAACAGGCAATTTTTCAAAGGGTCATGGTCTCTGAGTTGTTTCCAGGTGCGAAGAATCATCGTTTCGTCTTTGCCCCAATCGGAAGCATCTATGATCAGAGGAATTTGATAACCCATATTGCGCAAGCTGGTAATCGCGGATTTGTAGTTGGAAAGAAAAACAGAATCAGGTGTATTCCCTGCACCTACTTCATTGGCGATGTTTAATAACAGCCATTTTTTATATTTGTTAATTATCATTTTCACTTCAGGCTTTTTCCAGTATGCGATTACCTCTGGCAATTTTTTCCAATCACCTGTTGCGTCATGCAATTCTATAATAGGGATCATTTTATTCTTTATACAATTTTCAATAAGCAAATCCAGATCTTCTGTGCTCCCTGAAATATTCCAAACCAAACGCATACTGTTGGCTCCGGTCTTAGCTATCTCTTCCAGTAATCCGTTCTCTCCTGTGCGGTCTCCAGACCAGATCATCATTTCGTTTACACCTCTAAGTACGACTTTTTCTTTTGCAGCAGTATACAAAAATCTACCTTTGACGGACATCGTCCTTTCTCTTTTTTCTTTTGTCGCATTGGTTTGACCATAAAGGGGGCCGCTAAACAAAAAACAAAGCGCTAACATTTTTATACAATTTTTTTTCATCCGATTATACTTATTAATAATAATTTATTCTACAATAATTTTCCTTGGATAAATTCCTTGTTCCGTTTCCAGAAGAAGAATATAAAATCCTGAATCCAATTTATTTTCAATGATTAATTCTGATTCGTTGGTTTGTAAATTTTGCTGAAAGAAAATTCTGCCGTTGATGTCTGTTATGCGAATACTTTTTGACTTAGTCATTCCCTTTACTAAAATAACATCCCCCGCTTGGCAAAATGTCGATACAAAAAAATCCGGTTGCGCTGCATTTTTTTTAGTTGACAAAAGTGTACAATCGAAATCGACAACGCTTGAATTGTTGTTTCGGAAATTTAACATCTCTGTATTAAAGTCTGTCCATACTGCCGCTCCTCCTGATTTATAAGCCCAAGGCATACATCCTGCAAAACCATTGCTGTACGAATAGTCAAACTGTTGTTGATAAGTATAGTAGCCTTCGTTGCCCGTCTCTCCAATTATTGTTGGTTTGTCCAGTCCCCAATTTTTTTTTTGATTACTATACGGAGAAAGTCCAGCACCCATCCAATCATAATAATGAATTTGATAAAAATC
>JANYCO010000332.1 GCA_025360235.1 Cytophagales bacterium | reverse complement strand
ATCAATTCTATTTTATCCAGCTGTTTCACTTTCGATTGCACCTGTCGCGACTTAGAAGCCTTGGCCTTGAATCGGTTTATAAAAACTTCGGCCTGGCGTATTTTTGCTTGTTGATTCTCGAAAGCTCCTTGTTGGATCTCTTTACGTAATTCTTTTTCCGCAAGGTAAAAAGTGAAATTTCCTGCGTAAACATTTAGTTGCGCTTGTGAAACTTCTACTGTAGTCTTCACGCAATTGTCTAAGAATTGACGGTCGTGAGATACTATTACAACAGCGCCTTCGTAGTTTATCAGATAATTTTCCAGCCATTGTATGGAAGGTAAATCCAAGTGATTGGTTGGTTCATCAAGCATAAGAAGCGACGGTTTTGACAAAAGCATTTTTGCCAAAATTACCCGCATTCTCCAACCTCCTGAAAATTGTTTCAATGGTTTTTGAAGATCGTTGGTGGTGAAACCAAGTCCTTCTAATATTTTTTCTGCAACCGCTTGAAGGGAATATCCTTCAAGGGCTTCAAAGCGTTCCTGAAGTTTTGTAAGTTTGTCCAACAAGGCATCGGTGTATTCAGTTTCCATTTGTTGGATGACCAAGTCCATGTCTTTTTGCACTTGCATCGCTTCTTCAAAAGCTTGCATCGCTACACTTAGGATTGGTTCATTACTTTCAAAAGAAAGTAAATCCTGATTTAGAAATCCTATAGAACAGTCGCCACTTTTGGAGATGTCTCCTTCATCAGGAGTGTATTCGCCTGTGATGATTCTTAAGAGTGTGGATTTTCCGGTACCATTGGCACCGATAAGACCTATTTTATCTTTAGCCTTTATATGTAAAGATACTTCATCGTACAAAACCCTGCTGCCGAAGTAGAATGAAAGTTTATTGATTGATAACATGCCGCAAAGGTACGGATTTTTGGTGATTTACGAAAAATCCGAGGGAGGTTTTTCATACTAATGAGGTATTATTTAGCGCAATGACAGCCATATCCTTTACTTTTATAATCATTTATTTGATCACAAGTAAGATTTTTGACTGATTCGTATTTGTAAATGGAATCTTTATAGGATATATAGGTGCTGTCAGTTTTGTGAGCAGACATATAGGTGAGAACTGAATTTTCGCGAATTTTATCGGAATAATAATCAGTTATAGAGCAGATTGTTTTTTTTGCTAGTAAACTATCATTTGAAATCAATCTTACTTCCAGAAGTGTACATCCCATGTCATCCGAACATGTGCAGGCGCATTTGCAGGAATTAAGTAATAAAGTAAGTAGAGAAAGAATTAATACTATAGAAGTGAATTTTTGAGTCATAGCTATTTGACTTTAATTTTTGTTTGGATAGTTTTTATAGATCTACATGGTGCTGTAATAAAAAATAAATTAGCCAAAAGCAGTGTAGTGGCAATGATAAAGCTGTTAAAATGTGTTTTCATAGTTAGCTGGCTAGCGGTTCAAATGGTTATGTTAAATATATAGATTTTATTTTAATATAAGAAGGTAAAGGTGCTTGGCCCATGTTCATTTTTTAAGAAAAACTGGACATGGGCCCTTTTTTATGTCCAGTTTTATCTAATTCGATAATTGTCAAATTACCAAATTAGATAATTAGAGCAAACCGTTTCACCTCTTTTCCTTCCAACAAAACAGTCTCTTCAAACATCTTTCTTGGCCTTACCCATAGTTGTTCATTTTTTTCAGAACGATAGACTACCAATTCTTCTTCCGTTTCACTATGAAGTGCTGTTCCAACTACTTCGTAGTAGTTTCCCTTGTAATGTAGATAACGTCCTGTTTTCATATTAAGTAAATTTACTAAATTTGGGGAACAATTTGATAATTGAAAAAATGAAGAAGCCGGAGTTTAAAGATATATTTATGGAGTTGGCGCAGAATCTGGCCAAACGTTCCCATTGCATTAAAGCTCAGGTAGGAGCGGTTCTTACGAAAGATACCCGCATTATATCCATCGGATATAATGGTCCTCCGGCGGATACGCACAACTGTGATGAGGAATGGCCGGAAAAAGGTTGTTCCACTGACCACAAAGGGAGCTGTTCACTGGCTCTTCATGCCGAACAAAATGCTATTATTTATGCCTTAAACAATGGGATGAAAATAGAAGATTCTACTTTGTATATAACTCTGTCTCCTTGTTTGGCTTGTGCCCGTTTATTATATAGTGCGAAAGTGAGCAAAGTGATCTATTTAAATTCTTATGCTGAATACAAAGGACTAGCTTCAGATGAAGGAATTGATTTTCTTAAAAAATTCGGCGTTGAAGTAGAAAAGTATAAGGTAGAGTAAACTAAGTAAGCGGCCTTATTATTTATAAGGCCGCTTACTTAGTTTAATTGATGTTTGGTATAATTACAAATTCAACTCTTCTGTTGTTTTGTCTCCCAACCTCATGTTCATTGGTTGTTTTTGGAAATTTTTCTCCCTCTCCTTTTGCGGTAATTAACTCAGGGTTACAACCCAATTCTATCATCATGTTTCTTATAATGTTCGCACGTCTGGTAGAAAGCTCTAAGTTGTATCTTTCGCTTCCCCAGTTGTCAGTATGACCCACTATCTGAATTGATTTACCTGCTTTGACACAATTAACGGCTAAAGCAATTTGAGTTAGATCTACTAAGTCCAGACGATAAGAATCATAACGAAAGTATACAGGCTGAGGTAACAAACTTAATTCGTTATCCATTTCCATAACACTGTCCTTTATTTCTTTCGCTTCAGGAATTATTATTTCAGCTTTTTTTTCGCTGTCAATAATAATCTGAGGTTGCAGTAATATAGGTTGTATTTCATTGTCAGTAATAGAAGCCGTAATGATATTATTTGATGGAGTTATTGTTAAAACTTCTTTACTAACTTTTAACCGGGTTTGGAGGTGTTTTACTTTTTGTACCCCAATCAACTCACATCTATACGTTTTCTTTTGAGGTCTTTTTTTTGAAAGTCTTGATTGTCCAAAACTAATTTGTACTGTCATTGCTATTAATAGG
>JANYCO010000314.1 GCA_025360235.1 Cytophagales bacterium | reverse complement strand
TGTTTATTCTAAAAAAGTATTCTTAATTCTTAATTCTTAATTCATTTAGCATTCGGAGGAGGTACATCAGCCATTATTCGTTCTACAATTTTCGGAGCATTGTCTGCCACAATTGTCATAATGTAGTTGGAGTTGGAATTGTAATTCGTTTTAAATTTATTTCCGGCTATTTGTTTTCCGTTGGCGTCAAAGATAGAATAGTGTGTGGTAAATGTTCTTTCGTAGTTCAACGCAGCTCTGTCCAAACAGTTTTCATAATTCGTTTTCACTTCAAACTGATTGATGAAAATATAATAATCGATGTCGTATTTTTGTTTGAAGTAGTTGAAGAACTCAGGGTCTTTTATTCTTACACCAAAATATTTTCCATGGTCTTTAGGAGTGTTATAGTTGGTTGCAGTAGCGGTATTTGCTCCTTGCATTTTGTCTCTTTTCTTTTCAAACCAACTTTTATCATCGTCCTTACTGGCGTTGTCTGATGCTTTGTATTGAGTGTTGTTGGGGTTGTATTCGCTGTAGATCATGTCCTGATAACCATAGGTAACGGAGCCATAGATCTTATTTAGATCACTTGTAGAGTCTTTGGATTTTCCACCTACCAAACGGATCATTTCATAACCTTGCACATCGAGAAGCGCATTTAATCGTCTTCTAAACATTTGTCTTACTTTAGGCATAGCAATGTTTGACTTAGCTGCGATCTCGGCATCAGCATCTGAGAAATACAAGTATGGATCGAAAGGGATAACAAGGATTTGTTTTCGGTCTTTGTCAAATGGATATGGAGTAATCGTATTTACTACTAGCTCTTTTGGTTCTTCGGCAGGAACTTTGGCTACTTCTTTAGCTTCTTTTACTTCTTCCTTTACTTCTTTTGTTTCCTTCACTTCTTTTACTTCCTCTTTCACCTCTTTTGTTTCTTTCACTAAAGCGGTGTCGTTTCTTACTTTTTCTTTTGGAATAGTGCTAGGAGGTCTTGAAGGAGTATTGGCATAATCCTGTGGTTTGTTTTTATAACCTACCACGAGGTCCTGTCCTGCCTTTAGCTGCATATTGTTGAGGCGCATCAATTCATTAACAGAGGTATTGTATTTTTTTGCAATACCATATAACGTCTCACCAGGTTGTACTTTGTGGATGATGGAATTATCACTAGGAGCTTTCGCTTTTAGTTCAGGGTTGTAAGGGATGTTGATGACCTGGCCAACTTTCAAACCGTTTTCCAGTTCGGGGTTTATTTCCAAAAGATCGGAAACCGGAGTTCCGTATTTTGTGGAAATACCATATATCGTTTCGCCTGGGGAAACCATATATTGAATGTGAAGTTTTTCGCTGATTTTTGTAACGCCTACGGAGTCCATGATTTTGGCTTCAGAGTAGGAAATGAATAATAAACTAAATAAAAAAATGAGGCTGTATTTTTTCATCATGATCCGTGTTTAATCTTTCCTAAATCTAAACGATTTGCGCCAATCTGACAACAGAGTGGTCACAAATCTTTACCAACATACGCTTACCAACGCCCGAAAATGGCTTTGTAAATGTCGTTCCCATTAGCAAATATCATAAGGCCGAATAAGAAGATCATTCCAAAGTAGTTGGTAACTTCCATAAATTTCTCGCTTGGTTGCCTTCTGGTGATCATTTCATAAAGAATGAAAACAACATATCCCCCATCCAGCATAGGAATAGGCAGGAAGTTCATGAAGGCTAATATTATTGAAATAACAGCAGTGAAAATCAAAAAGCCTTCCATAGTGAATTCCTTTGGAGTGCTTGATGCCATAGCACCAAATCCACCAATCGATTTATAGGCCCGTGCATCTTTATCGAATAATAAGGAAAGGCTTTTTACATAACCGGTAAGTTTTTCAAAAGTGGCTCTGATCCCGGCTGGGATTGCTCCAAGTATACTGTAATTAATTCTTTCAAATTTAAGAAAGTCAACAGGGGTTTTGGTTTGAAAGCCTATAATTCCATCACTGGGAACAGTTAAACTATAATCAATAATTAATTTATTATCCCTGATCGTTCTGAGTTTTATTTTTTTTCCTTTATTCTTTTCAACTTCAGCTTTGTATTCATCATAAAAGAAAACTTTCTTATCGTTTACACTAATAAGTTTTTCTCCTGAAGGATTCATTCCAACTTTAATCAGGTATTTGTTTGTAACACTATCAATTTGAAAAGGGAATCGAACACTTACTAATGGTTTTTTAAATTTCTCCATTTTAGCAAGTGTTTCTTCATTAAGATATTTTTGGAGTGTGATTTCTTTTTTCTCACCGTTTCTTTCCACTTCAATTTTTTTAGGAGCATCAAAGATTAATGAGGTATTTACTTTCCCAAAGTCCATTACTTTCTCGCCATCAATGCTGATTAGTTTATCTCCGTTTTGTAATCCTGCCTTCTGCATAATTGAATCACATGCAATGCCGTATTTTACATTTGCATTTGGAAGATATTCTTCTCCCCAAACAGCCATTACAAAAATGAATATGATCATCCCTAAAAAGAAATTTACCAAAATTCCTCCCATGATAATAATCAATCGCTGCCAGGCTGGCTTAGAGCGGTACTCCCAAGGCTGAGGAGGTTTACTCATCGATTCTTTGTCCATCGATTCATCCACCATGCCGGCAATTTTCACATACCCACCCAAAGGAAACCAGCCAAGGCCGTATTCTGTCTCGCCAATTTTTTTCTTGAAGATGGCAAAATTCCAAACGGTAGCGAGAGGAAAAAGAAAATCGAAAAAGAG
>JANYCO010000251.1 GCA_025360235.1 Cytophagales bacterium | reverse complement strand
CATTTCCATATCCTGATACAACATTGGTACTACACAAATTGGGAAGTCACCGGCTATACCACCACCGATCTGGAAGAAGCCTACGCCTTTGCCTTCTGAATTTTTTACATACCAATCAGCAAGCCATTGCATGTACTCGATACCAGACTTCATGGTAGTAGCTTTGAATTCGCCTTTTATACAATAAGAAGCGAAAATATTTCCCATGGTAGAATCTTCCCAACCCGGCACTATGATTGGTAAATTCTTTTTAGCAGCAGCCAACATCCAACTGTTTTTAGGATCTATTTCATAATATTGTTCCAATTCTCCTGAAAGAAGAATTTTGTACATAAACTCATGTGGAAAATAACGTTCGCCTTTGTCTTCAGCGTCTTTCCAGATTTTATGAATGTGCTTTTGTAATCTTCGGAAGGCTTCTTCTTCAGGGATACAAGTATCAGTAACACGATTGAAATGATTTTCCAGCAGATCCCATTCGTCTTGCGGACTAAGATCGCGGTAGTTAGGTACTCGTTTGTAGGATTTGTGAGCAACCAGGTTCATGATGTCTTCTTCAAGATTAGCACCAGTACAAGAGATAATTGCTATTTTATCCTGGCGTATCATTTCTGCCAAAGATTTGCCTAGCTCTGCTGTACTCATTGCACCCGCTATGGTCACCATCATTTTGCCACCACCGTTCAAATGTGTTTCGTACCCCTTTGCAGCGTCTACAAGTGCAGCTGCATTGAAGTGCAAATAATGATTTTCAATAAATTGAGAAATTGGACCTTTCATTTTCGTAGTATGTTATTTTCAGTTTTTACGGTGCAAAAATAGAAAAATATTGGCTCTACTTGGCATAACCTCCCGTTTTTTAACAAACTGTGTATAAATCAGCTTTTCTGAGGTTGTTCTTAAAGGGATTAGTCGTAATTTTAAGTCGTCAAAATGGAGCAAAATATGGATTCTACGCTTGAAGCAGGCTATTTAGCGAAATTGTTTACTGAATCGGTTTATCTTATGGGGTACGAAACCACAAAAGAAGAAATCACTCAAACAAGAGACGAGGTTACTGTGAATACGGTTATACCAAAAGAAACGATTGTTCCAAAGCTAGAAATAAAAAAAATGCCTGTGGCTCCTACTTCAAAAGTGGAGATGCAAAAGATAGAGACTCAAAAAATTTCGAAAAAATGTATTTTACTATTTGTTTCGGAAGAAGATGAATTAAAAACCAGAGAGCTGGAATTCTTGACAGCCATGATGAATGCCTGCAAGGTGCTTCCCGGTGAATTTGAATGCATAAATTTCAAGGACATCACTATAAATGATATAGCCGCCCGTTATTCTTACAATAAACTTATTCTGATGGGCGTTACAATTCCGGGTTTAGTGATTGGTCAGTATAAAAATACTCAAATAAAAACCACTCAAATTATTTCAGCAGATGATGTCTGGATGCTGGAAAGTAATAAAAATCTAAAGAAACAATTATGGGATCAACTTCAACTAATGTTCGGATTGGTAAAATAATTGTCGGTTTTTTTTTAATCCTGTTTCAGGGAGTTGCGCTTTTATCCTGCAATAGCGGTGAAGATACCAATAAAAAAAATGAAGTAAGTACGCTCGGTTCAGGAGTGCTTAAAATAATGGCAGACGATACTTTTAAACCAATCCTGGGCACGTCTATAGAAGTTTTTGAAAGCATAAATCCAACTGCTAAAGTAACCGCAGAATACCTGCCTCAGGAGGACGCTTTTCAAAATTTATTGAAAGGGAACACGGATGTGATCATTGCCGGAAGGCCATTGACTAAAGGAGAAGAGGTTATTGTAAAAAACAGAGGGTTGTTTCCCAAAGTAAATCAGATCGCTTATGATGGACTTATCTTTATTGCTTCAAAGGAGAATGCTGACCAGCAGATTTCCGAAGATAAATTGACGGCTATTTTTTCAGGAACATCGAAAATCAGGGTTGTCTGTGATAAAAATAATTCTTCCAATATCGTTTATCTGAATAAGCGGTTAAACCTCAATAATGAGATCAAAGGGTTATCATCAGTTGGATCCGATAGCGCTGTAATTGAATATGTTATAAAACATCCTGGGAGTGTTGGGATTATTGGCATGGCATTGGTAAGTGATCAGGACGACCCAAAAGTTAAGGGAAGATTATCCAATATTAATTTATTGTCAATTGAATATAAGGACTCAACAGGGAAGCCAATGGTAGGGCATCCAACACTGAAAGAACTGTCAACAAAAAAATATCCTTTCATACGTGATATTTTCATTATAAATTTGGACGGCAATACAAATTTGGGAACAGGTTTTGCGAATTTTATGGTTGGAGAAAAGGGACAAAGAATACTATTAAAATCAGGACTTCTTCCTTTTCAAATACCGGGAAGGGAAATAATTGTTAATGATTAATGGTTAATTGTTAATTGTTAATAAAAAATGTTGGTTAAATTATTTAAAGATTTTAAAAGGAATAGAAATGAAAAGTGTTAAAATTGTAGTATTGTTTTTTTTAATAACGGCATTAGCCCAGGCGCAGTCGCTGAAAGAGGGAATCCAAAGCAGGGATAGAGAACAATATCAGAAAGCCAAATCCATTCTTACGGCATTGGTAACTACTGAGCCAAAAAATACCGACAACTTCTATTATCTGGGAGATGTTTATTTTAAAAATGAACAATACGACTCGGCCCGTTATTGGTTTATGAAAGGAATAACACAGAACGATAACAGTGCGTTGAACTATGCAGGACTTGGTAAAGTTTCTATGCAAAATAATAATGCTGTTGAGGGGAAAGCCAATTTTGATAAAGCTGTATCAATCGCAAAAAAGGATGGACAGGTCTATGCTGTTATTGCCGAGTATTATCTTTTATTAGACAAGCCAGATGGTAAGGAAGCGCTTGTATACGCAACAAAAGGTGTTGGAATAGACCCTAAAAACAGTTGGGCAAAATTAATGTTAGGGGATGCCCAAATGATCGCTTTGGCAGATGGCCCTTCAAAGGCGATACTACAATACAAAGAAGCTTTCGCCTTGGATCCCAAATCTCCATTGGCGCTTTGGAAAATGGGGAAACTATATTTGTCTGCCAGAAATTATGAATTGGGAATCCAAACATTTAAAGATGGGCTGGCTATAGACAGCTTGTTTGCTCCTATTTATCGTGATCTTGGAGAGTTATATTATAAGGCCAAAAAATTTGACAAAGCCATTGTTAGCTATAAAAAATACCTGGACATCCGTGATAAGAGTGATGGTACGGACTTTCGTTATGCTTCCTTTTTATATTTGAACGAAGATTATGCAAATGCACTTACAATATTAAATACACTTGTTAAAAAAAATTATGACAATCCTGTGATTTACCGTATCATGGCGAAATCACAGTATGAAACAAAAGACTACAAAAATGCTTTAATCAATATGGATATTTTCTGGTCAAAAGTAGAAGCCAGGAAAATAATTTCTCAGGATTATGAATACTATGGTAAAATACTTTCTAAGAATGGTAAAGATTCTTTGGCTGTGGAGTATTTGTGCAAAGCATTGGAAAAAGACAGTATGAATAAAGAACTTTACGGTGAAGTAGCGTTGATTTGGTCTAACCTTAAAAAATTCGACAAGTCAACCGTAGCATTGCAAAAGAAAATTGATATAATCAAAGTCTCCGGAAAAGCCAATCCTACAACACTTGCAAATGAATATTTGTTGTTGGGTAGGACGTATATGTATGCAAAAAATTATTTATATGCAGACTCTTTAGCCTTTGCTAATGTTGTATTACTGAAGCCGGAATTGCCGGTAGGTTATTATAAAAGAGCTTGGGCCAATACCTTTATTGATACCAATCAGAAAAAAGGGTTGGCAAAACCATACTATGAAAAATTTATTGAATTAGCAAAAACGGATTCTGAAAAAAATAAGGCTGATTTGATACAGGCTTATTCTTATATGGGAGCATATTATGCTGACAAGCGGGATAAAGTTAAATTCGATGAAGCCTGGGCCAATGTTCTTAAGCTTGACCCTAAAAATAAAGAAGGACTTAGAGCAGTTAGTAGTACCTGGTAGATGAAAAATTATTTACTGATATTTATAGGAGGCGGAGCAGGTAGTTTGCTTCGCTTTTTTATTTCCAGTTGGTTCAATCCGTTGATGGCTGTATTTCCGTTGGGAACCATTATAGCCAATGTTCTCAGTAGTTTCTTATTAGGACTGACGGTGGGTTTTTTACAGTTTAAATACCCTGGCAATACTTATTTACAACCCCTTATTATTACCGGTATTTGTGGTGGGTTTAGCACATTCTCTACTTTTAGTAACGAAACCTTAATTCTTTTTAAAGCAGAAAATTATACATTCGGAATATTGAATATATTGCTAAATGTCATTCTTTGCCTTATCTTTATTGCATTGGGAATGAAATTAGTGAAGTGAATAATTAAAAATTTCCAAACATTAACCATTAATAATTAACAATCAACCATTAAAAAAATGGCTCTACAAAACATACACATCGCAATGGGCAGTCTGGCTTATGCTATAGCAAAGGCAGATGGAATAATTCAGGACGAAGAAAAAATCGTGATCAAAAAACTCGCACAACAGGAATTTGAACTGTCTGATGCCGACAACGAATGGATTTCTAATATGTTTAATCAATTGGAGAAAGATGGAATCTCTCTAGAAGAAGCCTATACCTATGCCATCGACACTTTAGATTCTAATCGTTTTGATAATGACTTTACTGATTCTGTAAAGAAAAAATGCATTAGTTTTATGGAAAGGGTCTCCGAATCTTTTGACGGGATCTCCGGTGAAGAACAAGTGGTGATCGAAAGGTTTAAGGTGGATATGGCAAAGTTTTAACTCAGTGTTAATATTGAGATGAATCAAACGAGTGGCTCTTTTCAATGGATTTTTTCAAGTAAGGGAATTTTTATTTTTCTGAGTTCATTCGTTTTAGTAATAGCCATTACACAGCCAGCCTTCTACATCGACAGGGTAGATTTTGATGCTTATGCTAATGGAAAGTTACTTCTTACGAACTTGGGTACAAACTCTGGGTGCTGAGCTTTATAATTTTGGCAATAGGAACGATCGTACATTTTTATCTTGCAAAGATAAAAACAGTAGTTTAACACTACTACATCCTTTTATCGGAATTTCAAATCATAAGTGACCCGACACTGTACTTCTCTTCTCTGCAGTGGAAGTGCGTTTAGGCCATCGCCGTAGGGCATGCCGATAAAGAAATTAGATCCTAGAATATTACTTACACCTAAATCTATACTCAACCCTTTTGTAAGGAGATTTTTTCCTCCAACAAACCAGTTCCATATAAACACTGGTTTAAGGGTATATTGGACTAAAATACCTGAAGGGTCATAAGCGGAAGAATATCTTTTCCCCATCCACAATACATTCGTATTAGTGTAAAATTTAGGACTTATTTTCACCCAAATATTTCCCGATAATTTTTGAGAAGGCATGGCGGCCGTAACATTACTATGACCAATTATTTTATAACCATCTACTTTATTTTGAACAGTTGTATAATAAGCATGAGTGAGTTTGATATTTATTTTAGACGTATTCCATTGCAATTGAGATTCCAATCCATCCGTTCCTAATTTTCCGCCATTGATATAATCATAATTGGCGCCAGATTGAACATAAACATAAGTTCCATTTATTTTAGAGTTGTAAGCAGTGAGTGTTAAGTAGCCATTCTTAGCAAATTTAACACCTCCCTCAAGTTCTATCATCTGAATTTTTTCAGGAGTTAAATTTTTATTCAACTCTACATTTTGAATGATTGGAGTTTTGGTAGCCTGGCTAAACGTAAATTTTACGTGCGCTCCCGCCCAGGCCTTAGTGTAGGCAATTCTGGGTACCAGAGATTGTCCAGCTGTGGAGTGATTGTCATATCTGGAACCGATCATAAGGTTTCCTATTTTAGAACTATAAACTAATTCCGCAAATCCTGCAATATTGTGCAATTGCATGGAAGGTTTATTTGTGAACGCAAAATTTATCGTGGTATCGTATTTATTTTGATATTTAGAATTTAGTTGATAATATTCACTCCCAACCAGTAAATGAAGTTTTTCGGAAATGGCATAATTAACTTTTAAGGAAGATTGAAGTCTGTAAGCAGTAATGTTGGAAGCAGCGTTTAGAGAATCTCCTAGCAGATTCCAAGGGTCCATTTTTTTCCATTGTGCAGCCGGAATAATATCTATCTTTTTTGAAATTTTCCATTTGTAATCTCCACTAAAATAAAGGCCACCATGTTGAGTATATACATTTGAAGTAAGATTGTAATTTTCAAAAGTTCGCTGAGATTTATAATCTTCTCTGATGAACCTTAAATTTAAACCTTTGTATTTCGCTCCAATATTAACCATATAACTTTTCTGTGAGGAGGAATCTGCAAAATTAACCTGATAAGAATTCCAGTAGGTTTCTTTAGCATTACTTAGATTTGCTCCTATCCAACCCGCATGAATACTAAGATCTAGATCTTTTATTTTTGTACCGGCACTGATTTCACCACTTTTAACGGAAGTAGCTCCATCCGAATAGCCATAACCTGTCTTTACCGAAACACCATTTAATTCTTCTCCTGTTTTTGTAATAATACTTACCACCGCTAATCCAGCTACACCACCATATATTACGGAACCTGGACCACGTATAATTTCAATTCGTTTAATTTGATTTAGAGGAACTCTGTTGCCTGTAGGAAACGAACCATAATTTGTTTCATTCATATTAACCCCATCCACTAAAAAAAGAATTTTACCTTCCAAGCCCCAAATACCTCTTACTCCAAAGGAGATCATATTTCCATAATCACGCCCCATGTCAAATCCAGGAATTCTTGACAACAGATCATTAAGATCACGTGCTCCTGATTTTTTA